>NZ_JBPKJK010000058.1:0-52270 GCF_051756985.1 Saccharothrix sabaoui | reverse complement strand
CGGCGAGACGTGCTCAGGCGTCGAGGAACGGGATCAGCTGCTCCTCCTCGTAGTCGAGGTGCGCCTCCAGGTCGGCCACCAGCCGGTCGACGTCCTCGCGCAGGGTCGCCACGTCGCCGCGCTCCAGCGTCGCCTGCAACTCGGCCAGCAGCACCGCCAGGCGCTCGTGCTCCTCGCGCAGCCGGGCGAGGACGGGGTCCAGCTCCGGGAAGCGCTGCTCCAGCGACGGGAACACGCCCGTGTCCTCCGCGGTGTGGTGGAACTTCAGGCCCTGGCACGCGGTCAGGCAGTTGACCTTCAGCTGCGCGCCCAGCGTGCCGCCGCTCCCGGCCACCTCGCGGCGGATCGTGCGCAGCTCGCGCCGGAACGCGTCGTGCAGCAGCCGCAGGGCCTCCCCCATACTCGACGCGTTCGGCGGGCCGCCGGCCACCTGCTCCAGCGCCACGACCGGGATGACCCGGCTCGTCTGCTCCTGGTACCGCGCCCACCCCTCGTCCGCCTCGACCGCGCGGGCCCAGATCGCGTCGCGCTCCGCGCCCTCCAGGACGGTGGCCTTCGCGTCGTAGGTGAACACCCCGTCCTCCACCTGCACGACGGGGTTGGCGCGCAGGTTGTGGAACCAGTCGGGGTGGCGCGGCGACCCGCCCGCCGAGGCGATGACGAGGATGCGGTCGCCGTCGGGCAGGTAGCCCACGGGCGTCGTGCGGCGGGCACCGGTGCGCGCGCCCGTGGTGGTGAGCAGGACGAGCCTGCCGCCTTCGAAAGGCCCGCCCACGCGGCCCGCGTTCGCGCGGAACTCGTCGATCACCTGTTGGTTGAAATCCATTCGATCGCTCTCCTGAGGCGTTTTCCGGGCATGACGGCAGAACCGCGGGTGAATGTTCCCGCGATTTTCCGTGGAGGTCGTGTGAAGGTGCGCGGGCAGCACTGGGCCCGCGGTGGTGCGAGGAGGTGGAGCTGCGAAAAGCCGGGTACATCACGTTGACGTGCGACAACGTGGAAAACCCGGAGAAGGGGGGCGGGCCGCGGGCCCACCCGGCGCTCACTCGGCGGCCGGGTGACTCTCTCGCTGATGGCTCAAGGCCGACCCGGCAGTCACGGGAGAAGCCTATCCCGGAAATGCGCGGCGCGGCAACACCCATTGCTGTGCCACCATCGAACCGTGCCCCGCATCATTGTCGCCGCGCTGCTGCTGGTGTTGACCGCCTGCACCACGCCGCCGCCCGAGATCCCCGCTTCCGTGCCGCCCTCGACGCCGGCCCCGGGCACCACCCAGCCCACCACCACCCTGCCCGGCACTGCCCCGTCCGCCGACGCCCTGCCCGGCACCGCCCCCTCAGGGGCGGAGCGGGTCGACGCCGGGGCCGCGCCGTGCACCGGCGGCCTGCTGCGCTACTCGTTGGGGACGCAGGACGCCGCCATGGGCCTGCGCGTGCTCGGCATCCGGGCCACCAACTGCGGCACGCAACCGCTGACCCTGGACGGCTACCCGGTGATCGAGGTGCTCGACGAGGACCGCGCCGTGCTGCCGGTGGTGGTCGGCCGGGGCTCGTTCGGCATCTCCAGCGTCGAGTCCTTCGACCGCGCGCCCCAGCCGGTGACCATCCACCCGGGCGAGTACGCGACCACGAGCGTGCTGTGGCGCAACAAGTACGACGACCTCACCGCACCGCCCGCGGTCGGCACGCACCTGCGCATCGTCGCGGCCTCGGACATCGCCCCGGAGGTCTTCGCCCTCGTCGGCGAGGACGGGCCGACCACCATCGACCTCGGCAGCACGGGCCGGCTGGGCGTCGCGCCGTGGCAGGCCGTGACACCCGGCTGACCCCGGCCTGGCTGACCCCGGGCCGGGAGGGTCAGCCCCCGGGCCGGGGTTCAGGCCCCGGGGCCGGGGGTGTCAGGCCCGCATCACCGTCGCGATCGGGATGCGGGCCGCCCGCAGCGCGGGGACCAACCCGCCCAGCACGCCCGCGACCAGCCCGGCCACCACGCCCGCCATGCCCGCCTGCCACGGGAACTCGACGCCCTCCAGCGACGGGGTCCGCGAGCCGAACAGGGCCAGGGCCACCTCCAGCCCGAGCACGCCCGCCCCGATGGCCAGCGCCGCCGTCAGCAGGCCCGTCAGCAGGGTCTCCGCCAGCACGATCCCGGCCAGCAGCAGCCGGGGCGTGCCGACGGCCCGGCGCAGCGCGAACTCCTCGACCCGTTCGCCCACGGTCGCCAGGCCCACGTTGAGGATGCCCGCCACGCCGATCAGCAGCACCAGCGCCGCCATGCCCAGGAAGATCCAGCGCATCAGCGCCAGCTCAGCGGACATCCGGTCCCGCACCTCGATCGTCTGCACCTGGATGTGGTCCGCCGGCGTGCCCGCGGCCGTCAGCCTCGCCGTCAGCACGTGCTCCACCTCGGGGGCCGTGGGCGAGACCAGCACCTGGAGGCCGGGCCCGAAGCGGCCCTCCTTGACGCTGTCGACGGGCATCCAGTTCAGCAGCTCGTCGGACCGGACGTACGCCACGGGCCGGTCGTTGCCGTCCGCCACGACACCGCTGAACACCGGCGTCGGGTTGTGCGCGGCGCCCTCCACGCGCATCTCGGCGGGCACGCGGTGGCGGGTGAACGCCTCCGCCGCGGCCTCGTTCAACACGAGCCGGGGCGCGAGCGACGGTTCCCCGCCGAAGTGCAGCCAGTCGCCGCCCACGGTGCGGAAGGGCCGGAACTGGCGGACGTCCCCGGTCAGCCCCACCAGTTCCAGCTCGACGGCCTGGCCGGGCGGGTCGCCCTCGGCCTCTTCGACGATGTAGCAGCCCGACGCGTCGCAGGTGCGCGTCCCGCTGTAGCCGGGTTGGTCGATCGGCCCGCCGCCCTCGTTGAGGGGCTTCACGCCGGGTTCGCCGATGAACGCCTGCACGCTGGTCAGCGCCACCGCGTCGGTCCGGCCGCGCAGCACCTCCAGCGCCACGGGCACGGTCTGCCCCTCCGGCGGCAGGTACACCTGCCGGGTGCCGTCCTTGGCCACGGACAGCTCCAGGTCGGCGAGCAGCGCCCGGTTGGCGATCTCCGCGCCCGCCTGCACCAGCACGACCGCGAGCACGCCGAGGAACAGGCTGACCATGGACAGGAACGTGCGCAGCTTGCGGGCCCTGATCCCCTGCCCGCCGATGACGACCGCCGACCGCAGCCGCCCGGACAGCCCGCTCACACGACCACCCGCGCCGCGGCCGAGCCCTCGTGCAGCAGGCCGTCGGACAGGTGGAACACTCGGCCCATCTTGGCCGCGTGGTCGTGGTCGTGCGTCACGAGCACCAGCCCGCACCCCTGCTCGGTGGCCGAGCGCAGCACCTCCACCACGAGGTTGCCGGTGTCGGTGTCCAGGGCGCCGGTCGGCTCGTCGGCGAGCAGCACGCGCGGTTCGCGCACCAGCGCCCGCGCGATGGCGACGCGCTGCTGCTCGCCGCCGGACAGCCGGGGCGGCTTCTGCTTGGCCAGGTGCGCGATGCCGACGCGCTCCAGGGCGGCCATCACCTTCGCCTTGCGCTTGCGGCGCGGCAGCCAGCCCTGGCCGTTGACCAGGGCCATGGCGACGTTCTGCGCCGCCGTCAGGTGCTTGAGCAGGAAGAAGCGCTGGAACACGAAGCCGAACTCGGCGCTGCGCAGCGCGGCGGCCTTGCGCTCGGGCAGGCGGGTGATGTCCCGCTCCCCCAGCAGGTACTGGCCGCCGTCGGCCCGGTCGAACAGGCCGATCAGGCTGAGCAGCGTGCTCTTGCCGGAGCCGGAGCGGCCGAGGATGGCGACGCTGTCGCCCGCGCGCACGGTCAGGTCGACGCCCGCCAGGATGGAGCGCGGCTCCTCCTGGCCCTTCAGCGTCTTCGTCAGGCCGGTGAGCCTGATCAGCGGGACGGCTTCGGTGCTCACGCGCCACCCGCCCCGGAGCCGCCCCGCTCCGGCCCGTCCTGCCCGGCGTCGACCGGCGGCAGGCTCGGGCCGGGCACGGCCAGCGTCTCGTCGCCGGTCAGGCCGGACCTGACCTCCACGACCTTGCCGTCGGTCAGCCCCAGCTCGACGTCCCTGGTCTCCCGCGCGCCGTCCGCGCCGACCACGTCGACCTTGCCCTTGCCCTGGCCGCCCGCGACGGCCTCGACCGGCACGACGAGCGCGTTCGGCGAGGTGGCGGTGACGAGTTCGAGGGTGGCGGCGGCGCCGTTGATGAGCTTCACGTCGGCGGGCGCGGTGCACACCAGCCGCAGGCCGGTGGGGTCGGACGACGGCGAGTCGACCGGCTCCTCCCGCTGCGGCGGCGGCGGGGGCGCGGCGGCCCCCGTCGGCGGCGTCCCCGGCTGCTCCGGGGCGGGCGGCTCGACGGGCACGGTGCCGGCGGGCAGCGCGGCGATCGTGCCGAGCAGCGCGCACGCGAACGGCCCCGGGCCGTTCTTGATCTGCGCCTGCACGGTGCCCTGCGCGGCGTCGGCGATCTGGTACGCCTGCTCGCCGCTGATCTCGGCGACGATGCCGTAGCCGCCGTGCTTGGCCGACGCGATCGGCATCCCGGCGGTCACCGCGGCCCGGTCATCGACGAGCCGGCCGCCGAACACCGCCCCGGCGGGCACCTCCACGTTGGTGGGCTTGCCGTCGACCCACACGGTGGCGAACCGGGTCGGCCTGGTCGGCGTGCCGGTCGCCTCGGGCAGGGTCAGGTAGCGCACCTGCCCCGCGACCGGCGACACGATGCCGAAGACCGGGTTCATGGTGACCTTGCCGGTCAGGCCGATCTCGTTCGACAGGTCCTGCCTGGTCGGCTTGGCCGTGGTCTGCACGGTGCCGCGCGGCGCGAGGCCCGGGTCGAGCGGCTCGCCCCCGGTCGACGTGCAGGCGGTGGCGACCGGCGCGACGACGGCCAGCACGGCGGTCAGCACCGCCGCCGCCGGCCGGCCCGGGCGGGCGAGTGCGTTCTCGTGAGACACCGGTTCCCCCAAAGCAGATCCCCACAATCCGGTCCGGCCAACTTACCCACAGGACGCCCACGCACCGGACGGGGTTGCACGAAAAGCGGAAACCGCTTCCACGCCCGGTGGGGTGAAAGCGGTTCCCGCTGGTCGGGGGTGGATCAGGCGATGGCGTGCAGGTTGCCGTCCGCCCCCTCCAGGCAGCGCGCCGAGGAGGCGCCCGAGGTGACGAACTCGGTGATGCAGCGGCCGAGCTGGGCGTGCGCGGCGGCGTTCGGGTGGAACGACTGCTGGGCGAGGTGGATGCCGATGGCGTCGAGGCCGCCGGTGACGAGCGCGTACGGGTCGACGGTCAGCCGCCGCTGCCACTCGCCGCTGGTGGTGGCGCCCTTGCTGCACGCCTCGCGGTTCTCGGTGGCGCGGGAGAAGTCGAGGAACTTCACGCCCGAGCGCGTCGCCACGCCGCGCAGCGCCTCGGTGAACTGCGGCACGGCGACCGTGCGGCCGTACTGGGCGTCGGCCAGCCGCAGCGGGCAGCCCTGCGGGCCGTGCAGGAGCTTGTCCATCTTCTCGGTCACCGGGGAGGCGTACGAGGTGAGGACCAGGTCGTACGAGGAGTCCGCGTACCCGGCGGTGGTCATGGCGGTGCGCACGTCGCGCAGCGCGTTCTCGACCTTCGGGGCCATCGCGGCGAGCCGGCCGGGCCACTCGCGCTCCAGCGCGGAGCGGCAGCTCGGGCCGAACGGGTTCACCCACGCGGCGACGCAGTCGACCATGGTGTCGGCGAACCGCACGTCGTCGTTCGCGCCGACCTGCACGACGACGGTGGTCACGCGGAACTGGCGGGCGATGTCGATCAGCCGCCGCGCCTGGGAGCCCTCGGTGTAGTGCACGGTGTCGGCCAGCGACACGTTCGCCGAGTCCGCGCCGGAGCAGGCGAGGTTGAACGTCCGCGAGGCGAGCTGCGTCCGGTGGACCATGGCCTGCGTGGAGCGGTGGCACCAGTTGCCGTTCTGGCCCTCGGTGCCGGCCTCGTAGGACCCCGCGCCCTCGCCGGACATGGCGCTGTCGCCGAGCGACACCACGGCGGTGGGCCGGTCGTCCGCCGCGCCGGCCGCGACGGGGGTGGTGGCCAGCGCGGCGCCGGCCAGCAGCAGGGCGCCGACGGCGGCGCAGACTCGTTTCCTCGACACCGCGGACCTCCACAGGGCGTTCGGCGGCAGGACGTCAACCGACCGTAAAGGCGCGTTCACACGGCGACAACAAGCCGATCGGCTGGTTCCGCCGGCCCTTCGGTGCTCCGCAGGACGGCCCGCCGGTGTGCCGCCCTTCGGCGGTTGCCCCCCGGGGCCGGTCTGCGAGGCTCGCCTCCTCCGCCGCCGTGAGGGGACCACCATGCGAGTGCTCACCGCCACCGCCTCAGCCACCGCCTTAGCCGCCGCGGCACTGGCCGCACCGCAGTCCGCCGGACTCGCGCACGCCGCCGCGTTCACCGCGCGCATCGACTTCTCCGACCAGGCCACCGCGCCCGCCACCGGCTACGCCCGGGACTTCGGCGAGCCGTACGGCACCCGGCCGAACGGCCAGGTGTTCGGCTGGGTCTCGCTCGGCACCACCACCCCGCTGTCGCTCGTCGGCAACGGCCGCGACCGCGGCGGCACCGGCGACCCGCGCCTGGCGACGCTCGTGCACGCCCAGCTCCCGGCGACCTCGCCGGGCGTGCCGACGCCGGGCAGCTGGGAGATCGCCGTGCCCAGCGGCTCCTACACCGTCACGGTCGCCGTCGGCGACGCGGGCACCGCCACCGACAGCACGCACTGGCTCAACGTCGAGGACCAGAACGCCGTCGCCGCGTTCAAGCCCACGTCGACCGCGAAGCACGCCACCGCGACCCGCGTGGTCACCGTGACCGACGGCCGGCTGACCCTGTCGCCGCGCTCGGGGACCAACACGAAGGTCAACTACGTCGACGTGGACGGGCTGCCGGACGGTCCGCCGTCGGTGCGCGCCGCGACGCCCGCGAACCTGGCGACCGCGGTGGACCCGACCACGTCGGTGGTGGCCGACCTGCGGCTGCCCGCGGGCGCGGTGGACCCGGCGACGCTGTCGTCGACCTCGGTGCGGCTGACCCGGGTGCCCGACGGCGCGGCCGTGGCGGCGAACGTGATCACCAGCGGCGGCGGGGACGTGGTCAACCTGTCGCCGCTGGCGCCGCTCGCCGCGTCCACGCCCTACCGGTTCTCGGTGACCTCGGGCGTGCGGGACGTGGCGGGCAACGCCTTCCGGCCGTTCTCGTCGGTGTTCACCACCGGCACCGGCGGGGGTGGTGGGGCGATCGCGTTCCAGCAGGTGTTCGGGGTGGCCACCGGCGCGCCGTTCACCAGCGTGGCGTTCGGGCCGGACGGGCGGCTGTACGCGGCCACGTTCACCGGTCAGCTCCGCCGCTTCCCGGTCAACGCCGACGGCACCCTGGGCGCCGCGACGGTGATCGAGACCGTGCGGGCGCACGCCACCGCCGCCGGGCTGCCCGGCGCGCCGAACCGGACCGTGATCGGCCTGGCGTTCGACCCGGCGTCCACCGCCGCGGCGCCGGTGCTGTGGGTGACGGACAACTTCGGCGGCACGTCCAACGCGCCGGACTGGTCCGGCAAGGTCGCCCGGCTCAGCGGTCCGGACCTGGGGACGTACACCGAGGTCGTGACCGACCTGCCGCGGTCGATCAAGGACCACGAGTCGAACTCGCTCGCGTTCGGGCCGGACGGCGGGCTCTACCTGGTGCAGGGCTCGATGAACGCGATGGGCGCGCCCGACACGACGTGGGGCGGCCGGGCGGAGCACCTGCTCAGCGCCGCCGTGCTCAAGCTCCACCCGGCGCGGCTGCCCGCGGCGCTGCCGGTGAACGTGCGCACCGAGGCCGGTGGTTCGTACGACCCGTACGCGGCCGACGCGCCGGTGACGATCCACGCGACCGGCGTGCGCAACGCCTACGACCTGGTGTGGCACCGCAACGGGCACCTGTACGTGCCGACGAACGGTTCGGCGGCGGGCGGCAACGCGCCGGCCACGCCGTCACCGCTGCCGGCGGCGTGCGCGTCCCGGCGCGACGGGCCGTACACCGGTCCGGCGGTGCCGGCGGTGGTGAACAACCCGCAGTCCGAGACCGACTACGTGTTCGACGTGAAGCCGGGGAAGTACTACGGGCACCCCGCGCCGGTGCGCTGCGAGTGGGTGCTGGCGGGCGGCAACCCGACGTCCGGGACCGACCCGTTCCAGACGTCCGCGTACCCGGTGGGCACGCTGCCGGACCGGAACTTCGACCTCGCGGGCACCTACGACGCGGGGCTGCACGCGTCGCCGAACGGGGTGGTCGAGTACCGGGGCGGCGCGTTCGGCGGACGGCTCGACGGCAAGCTGCTGATGGTGCGCTACTCGTCCGGGCAGGACGTCCAGTACTTCGACGTGGCCGCGAACGGCGTGCTGTCGAACCGGACGACCGGCACCACCGGCATGACGGGCTTCAACCAGCCGCTGGACATCGTCCAGCACCCCACCACCGGCAACCTCTACGTGACGGAGCTGGGCGCGAACCGCATCACCCTCCTCCGCCCCACCACCTGACCCCGAGAGTCCAACCCCCAGGCCGCGAGAGTCCAACGCTCAGACCCCGTGAGTCCTACGTTCGCGACCCCTGAGTTCTACGCTCAGGACCCCGAGTTCTTACTCGCGAGTGAAGAACTCAGGGGTCTTGAGCGTTGGACTCTCGGGTCCTGAGCGTTGGACTCTCGGGTGGGGGTTATTCCTCGAAGCCGAAGGCTTCGCCGCCGTCTTCGAAGGCGTCGTCCAGGGCCTCGCCGATGATCATGCCGCCGACCACGCCGGCCGCCGCGCCGGCGACCACGCCGCCCATGCCGGGGCCCCGGCGGTGGCCGTGGTGGCCCTGGTGGGCGTAGCCCGGCCGGCCGTACGCGTTGTGGCCGCCGCGTTCGGCCACCTGGGCGACCCACTGGCCGATCACCGACGCCCAGTCGGTGTGCAGCGCGTCCTGGTGGGAGGCGTGGAAGCGGCCGAAGACGTCGCCGCCGGAGGAGAACACCCCGCCGCGCTTGTCGGCCTCCAGCACCACGACCAGCTCGTGCGGGCTGGTCACGAAGGTCAGCTCGACCTGGTTGACGCGGCCCGCGAACTGGGCGGGCGGGAAGAACTCGATCTCCTGGTAGAAACCCAGCTCCTGGTGGACGCCGTGGATGCGCCCGGCCTCCACGTCGGCCGACCGGAACTGGAAGCCGAGCTGCCCGAACGCCTGGAGCACGCGGTCCTGCGAGGGCAGCGGGCCGACGAGGACCGGGTCCAGGTCGCCCTTGTCCGGCGCGCCGGAGATCACCAGCTCGGTGCGCACGCCGACGGTCATGCCGGGCAGCGGCTGCCCCTCGACGGCGGTGATCGGGGTCTCCCACGGCACGGGGAGCTGGAACGGGATGGACACCGACTGGTTCGGCGCGACGCGCACGCCCTGCGCGACGGGGACGCGGAGGAACTCCGAGACACCGCCGAACTCGTGGTCGCCGTGCTCGACCTCGACGCGCGTCACGAGCGACAGCACGACCTGGTCGATCTTGGCCTCGGCGCTGCCGCCCTGGATGCGCACCTGCCCGGTGATCACCTGACCGGGCTGGGCGTGCGGGGTGTCCAGGACGGTGTCGACGGACGGTCCGCCGACGCCGAAGGCGCTGAGCATCCGCTTGAACATGGAGGGGGACCTCTCGCTGAAGGGTTAGCGGGGTGGTTGGTCGGTCTCGTCCTCGAAGTCGCCGATCAGCTCTTCGAGGAGGTCTTCCAGGGCGGCGATGCCGACCACGCGGTCGTCCTCGTCGGCCACCAGCGCCAGCTGCGCGCGGTCGGCGCGCATCGCCGTGACCGCGCCCGCGACGGGCAGCGCGGCGGACAGCGTGAGCGGCTCGGTCATCAGCTCGCGGGCCGGCGTGTCGCGGCCGGCGGCGGTGGCGCGCACCGCCTCGCGGATGTGCACCAGGCCGACGAACCGGCCCGCGCCGTCGGTGACGGGGAACCGCGAGCGGCCGGACTCCCGGCTGCGTTGTTCGACCTCCAGCGCGCCGGCGCGCTCGGTGACGCTCACGGTCTCCCCGATGGGCACCATGACCTGCGCGACGGTGGTCTGCTGGAGCTGGATCATCCGGGTCAGCAGGCGCTGCTGGCCCTCCGGGATGAGGCCGTGCTCGGCGGACTGGCGCAGCAGCATCCGCACGTCGTCCGGGCGGTGCTCCTGGGTCAGCTCGTCCTTCGGCTGCACGCCCACCGCCCGCAGCAGGGCGTTCGTCGTGCTGTTCAGCAGGCTGAGCAGCCCCCGCACGGTCCGCGCGAACGCCCGGAACGGGATGGCGAGCAGCAGCGCCGAGCGCTCGGGGTGCGTGATCGCCCACGACTTCGGGGCCATCTCGCCGACCACCATGTGCAGGAACACGACCAGCAGCAGCGAGATCGTGAACGCGATGGCGTAGGACAGCCCGGCGGGCAGGCCGACGGCGAGCAGCAGCGGGTCGACCAGGTCGGCGACGGCGGGCTTGGCGAGCGCGCCGAGGCCCAGCGTGCACAGCGTGATGCCGAGCTGCGCGCCCGCGAGCATCAGCGACAGCTCGCGCACCCCGGCCACGGCGGCGCGCGCCGCGCGGCTCGTCTCGGCGGCCTCCTCCAGCCGGTGCCGCTTCGCGGCGATGAGCGCGAACTCGGCGGCCACGAAGAACGCGTTCGCCGCGAGCAGCACCAGGGACACGAGCAGGGACCACGTGGCGCTCATCGCCCCACCTCCAGGACGACGCGGCTGGGCACGTGCCGCTGCACGGCGACCACGCGCAGCCGGACGCCGTCGAACGCGACCTCGTCGCCCACGGCGGCGGTGCGGCCGAGGCGGTGCAGCAGGAGGCCGGACAGCGTGTCGTAGGAGTCGTGCTCGGGCAGCTCGACGCCGGTCGCGTCGGCGATCTCGTCGATGCGCAGCCTGCCGGGCACCTCCCAGCGGCCGTCCTCGCCGCGCACCTGGTCGCGCACCACGTCGTCCTCGTCGTGGATCTCGCCGACCAGTTCCTCGGCGAGGTCCTCCAGCGTGACGACGCCCGCGAAGCCGCCGAACTCGTCGACGACGCACGCGAGCTGGCGGCGTTCGGCGCGCAGCCGTTCCAGGACGGCGGGCAGCGGCAGGGTGGCGGGCACGACCAGGGCGGGCGAGGCGACGTCGCCCACGGCGGTGTCGGCGCGCTTGTCGGGTTCGACGGTCAGCACCTCGGCGAGGCCGACGACGCCGCGCAGGTCGTCCAGGCCGTCGCCGGTGACCGGGAACCGCGAGAACCCGGTGTCGAGCAGTTCGACGACGCGCGCGGCCGGTTCGCCGGCGGCGATCGTGCGCACGGCGGGGCGGGGCGTCATGGCCTGCCCGGCGACGAGGCCGCGGAAGTCGAGGCCGCGGTCGAGCAGCCGGGACAGCTCGGGGTCGAGGTGGCCGAGCGCGCCCGCCTCGCCGATGATCTGCCTGAGGTCCTCGGGCGTGGCGCCCTGCGGCAGCTCCTCCACCGGTTCGATGCCGACGCCGCGCAGCAGCTTGGTGGCCGCCGCGTCGAACAGCCGGATCACCGGGCCCGCCACCTTCAGGTAGACGAGCGTGGAGGAGGCCAGCCGCACGGCCAGCACCTCGGGTTCGGCGATGGCGAGGTTCTTGGGGAACAGCTCGCCCAGCACCATCTGCACGACCGTGGCGAACACGAGCGCCACCGCCATGGACAGCGGGACGCCCACCCCGGCGGGCAGACCGGTGACGCCGAGCACGGCCGAGAGCCCTTCGCCGAGCAGCGGTTCGGCGACGTAGCCGACGAGCAGGGCGGTGACGGTGATGCCGAACTGGGCGCCGGAGAGCATGAACGACAGGCGTTGCGTGACCGCGTACGCGCGGGCCGCGCCCTTGTCGCCGCCCTCGGCCAACCGCTGGAGCTTGCCCCGGTCGACCGCCATGTAGGCGAACTCCTGGGCGACGAAGTACCCGGTGGCGACGGTGAGCAGCACGATCGCCAGCAGGCCGTAGATGATCAACACGACTGCCGCCGGGCCCGGCCCGGCCCGTGACTGCAGCCGTCGGCGTCTGTGGACATGTATCGACACTAACACGTGGCACTGTATGGTTGCCCGACGAGAGCCGGTGGCCCGACGGGGCCGCCGCGACGGCGGACGCGGACAGGGGGTGCGGCGGTGACCGGCGCCCTGCTCAGGATCGGCGAGCTGGCGGCCCACGCGCGGGTCAGCATCCGCACCGTCGACTACTACACGGGCCTGGGCCTGCTCTCCCCCGCGCAGCGCACCGCGGGCGGCTACCGCCTGTACGAGCGGTCCGATGTGGACAAGATAGACCTGGTGCGGCGCCTGGAGGTCCAGGGCGTGCCGCTGGAGGAGATCGCCACCGCGCTGCGGACGGGCCAGGTGGACGTGGCGCCGATCCTGGAGCGCATCGACGAGGACCTGAGGGCGCTCCAGGCGGCGGCCGACGCGGCGTCGCCGGAACTGCACGGCCTGCTCGCCGCGATCGCCACGCGGGCCCACTCGCTCCTCGCGCTGGCCCTCCAGATCCCCCCGGCGACCTGAGCCGGCCGGATCTCGCCCGGGAGGCGAAAAGTCGTGACGATTCACTCTGTTGCCGCAGCGCTTCGAGCATATTCGCCCTGACGGTCGGGTATCCGTTGCTCCCCCACTCCGTTCGACGAGGAGCGCGACATGGGCACCCACACAGCACTGGTCGGGAGGTCGTGATGGCACACGTGCGCGACTTGGTCGACATCGTCAGCGGCGACGAGTTCGACCAACCAACCCCCTACGGTCTGGTCTACCCGGTGTGCACGGCGGACGGCTCGGCACCGTCCAGCCAGCGCGGGCGCACCTGGGAGCACCTCACCGCGTCCGGCCGCATCCTGAGGCCGGTCGGCGGGTGACGCCCGGCGAGTTCCCACCCACGGGGTCGTAGGCGAACGCCTACGACCCCCTTTTTTTCGGCCCGGCGAGGCGGGAACGGCGGCGGCAGCGCGCCTCCCGGCCACCGCCGGCGGTGATCGGTAGGCTGCGGTGGGCGACGCGAGGGAGGCCGAGTGACGGCGAGCGAGGGGCGACTGGTCGGCGACCTCGCCAAGGCCATCGACGAATCGGACTTCGCGTGGTCGCTGGTGCTGGTCGGCGAGGACCAGCGGGACAAGCTGGCGGCGCTGACCAGCGACCTGCTCGGCAAGCCGTCCACGACCGGCGACGGCAAGCAGATCACCTCGGGCTACGCCTACTGGGGCATCGGGCCCACGATCGCCTGGGCGCACGCCTGCGCCGACCCGTTCTACCTGGTGATGAAGCAGAGCCTGGACTCGTTCACCCGGCGGTGGGGCCGGGTGCGCGGGCGGATCGGCGCGGGCTTCCACCACGTGAGCTTCGGCGTCGGCACCGGCCACAAGGACCGGCTGGTGCTGGAGCACCTGCTCGACCACAACCCGGACATGCTCTACGTGCCGGTCGACATGAGCTCGGAGATGCTGCGCCTCGGCACCCAGCAGGCCACGCACGGCCTGCGCCTGCGCGGGCACCGCGTGGTGCCGGTGCAGCTCGACTTCTCCATCCCGGGGAACCTGACCGAGTTCCGCGACCTCGTGCACCGGGTGGTCGGCGACGAGCCCGTGCTGTACTCGCTGTTGGGCAACACGATGGCGAACTTCGACCACGACGCCGAGCTGCTCGCGAGCCTCACCGGGCTGGTCCGGCCGCAGGACCTGTTCCTGCTGGAGGTCGCCACCACCGACGCGCTGTCCGACGAGCTGGCGCAGGACGCGGTCGAGGAGTACGCGCGCAGCCGCGCCTACCGCGAGTTCGTCACCAGCGCGTTGATGCACAACACCGACCTGACGATCACCCTGGACGCGGTGCAGTTCCGGGGCGCGGTCGAGGGCGACCGGGCGCTGAAGGTGAAGGTCGTCTACCAGAACCGGACGGGCGGCGACATCATGGTGATGCTGCCCGACCGCACGCGCGTGCCGTTCCCGGACCAGGACACCATCCGCCTGTACCTGACCCGCAAGTACGCGCGGAAGGCGCTGGACGGGGTCGTGCGCGCCGCCGGGATGCGCAAGGTCACCGGCACGCACTCGGACTTCCCGGTGCCCCGGTCGGCGCAGGGGTTCGGCATGGACCTGCTGCTGCTCGCGCCGGGCGGGCCCGACGAACCGGCCGAGCCGGCGCGGGACAGCCGCGCCCGCGACATCTGGGAGCACCGACCGTGACCACTCCCCCCGCGACCACTTCTCCCGTGACCACCGACCTGCGGGAGCGCTGACCCGCCGATGGTCCGGATCGCCATCACGGCGCTCACGTTCGGCGCGCTCGCGGTGGCGATGGGGCTGGGCGTGACGTGGCTCGTCGTGTCGCCGCCCGGCGACCGCTGGGAGCCCGCGGTGAACTCACTGGCCCTGCTGGCGGGCATCACCGGCATCTTCGCCGAGCGCTGGGCGGCGCAGCGCGAGCAGCGCAACCAGGCCGTCGAGTCGATCCGGCTGGAGATGGCCCGCAACCGGGAGACCCTCGACGGCGGGGAGTTCAGCGCCGACGCGCCGGCCGGCCGGCGGCTCTACCCGAGGCTCATCCAGTCGGCGGTGGACTCGGCGTTCTCGTCGGGCGCGCTCAGCCCGCGCCGGGACGCCGAGCTGATCGACCTGCTGCACCGGTGGCGGAGCGCGGTCGGCTCGGTCAACCGGAGGCTGGAGATGACCGAGACGCTGATGTTCACCAGCGCGTCGGCCGAGGAGGTCGAGCAGCTGCACGAGGCGCTGCACGGCGAGGGCAGCTTCATGCGGGGCGTGCGCGCCCTGCTGGACGAGACCCGGACCTACCTGGCCGCGACCCGCTGACCCCGGGGCGGCACCCCGGGGCCGGACGTCGGGCTCGCGGGTCAGCTGGCGGCCAGCATCCCGTCGTCGGTGGTCAGGGCCAGGCCGTCGACCCAGCGCGCCACGCTCGCCGGGTCCGGCCGCACCGGCCCGCGCAGGCGGGACAGCACGAACGGCGGCTCGGCGCTGTCGCTCTCGACGGCGACGGCCCAGCCGCGCGCCTCGTCCCACAGCAGGGCCACGTCGCGGTCCGGGAAACCCGGTAGCCGACCGTCGAGCGCCAGGTAGGCGCTACCGGCCTGCACGAAGAAGGAATCGCCTCGCAGCCCCAACGCCCGCGTCACCTGGGTGAGGTACACGTGCAGGGCGCGGATCTCGTTCTCGTCGAACTCCCAATCCACCGTGAGCACCCCCGAAGACCGCCGTGTCGCGCCGTGGAGAGCGACGCACTCGGGGGTAACCCGTCCGGGGGTAGTTGAAACACGTGAGTTTCGTTTCACACTCACCTGCCGGGCGCGACCGGTCCCGGCAAGTGGTGCAGGTAGGCGCCGTACCAGTCGACCGCGTCGCGCACCGGACCCGACGGCCGCGCGGGCACGAAGTTCGCCGCGTCGTCCACGCTGCCGGTGCCGTCGTACCGGGCGGTGAGCGGGTACGGGAACACCGGCCGGGTCCGCACCGCGCCGCCCTCGTCGCGGCCGGTGGCGATCACCCGGTCGGGCGCGGCCCCCTGCTCCACCCAGCGCAGCAGGCCGGGCAGCGGGTCGAAGCCGGAGATCCGGTCGCCGCCGGAGCAGTGGTGCAGGCCGGGCACCAGGAACAACCGGGTCCACCGGTCGAGGTCGCCGCCGTGGCGGCGCTTGAGCCGGTCGTGGTAGTCGAGCAGCCCGGCGGGCGGGATGGCCTGGTCGTTCCAGCCGTGCCACAGCACGAGCCTGCCGCCCGCGCGGCGGAACGCGGACAGGTCGAGGGCCATCGCGTTGTGCCGCGCGCCGACGGCGTCGAGCCGGCGGAACTCGGCGGCGGTGAACCGGAAGTCGTCGAGCGACGAGTGCGGCGCGCCGATCGGGTAACCCATGTACCGCAGGTAGTTGTCGGCCAGCCGCGCGGCCAGCGGGACGTCGCCGAACTCCGGCGACGGGAGCGTCCAGCCGTACCAGGCCGGTTCCGAGCCCCTGGTCAGGCCGGACGGGTAGAGCCGGCGGCCCCGCTCGTCGCGGGGGCCGTCGTAGAGCTTCCGGACCACGTCGACCTGCTGCGGCGTCAGGCACGCCGGGCCGTCCTGGCAGGTGAGCGCGCCGGGGTCGAAGTCGCAGCGGCGCGGGTCCTCCAGCACCCCGTCGGCCAGGCCGTCGAGGGTGTCGCAGCGCGCCAGCACGGCGTCGTGCAGCACGGGGAGCCGGTCGGTGGTCAGCACCGGCAGGCCGTCCGCGCCGGTGTTCACCCGCGCCAGCCACGCCTGGAGGACGACGACCGCGCTGAGGTAGTTCGCGGGCGCGCCGGCGACCACGCCGTCGAAGTCGTGCGGGTAGCGCTGGGCCAGCAGCAGGGCCTCGCGACCACCGTTGGAGCAGCCGGAGAAGTAGGAGAACCGCGGGGGCGCGCCGTAGAACCGCTCGATCACCCGCTTGGCCGCCAGCGACACGACGTGCGGCGCGCGGAACGCGAAGTCGTCGCGGGCGGCCTGGTCGTCCGCCGCCCAGGTGCCGTCCACGGAGGCGAGCGGTCCCCCGGCGCCCACGTGCCCGTCGTCGGTCGTGGCCACCGCCGTGCCGCCGACCCGGGCACCGCAGTCCGGGATCACCGGCGGCACCAGTTCGCCGCAGAACCCGCCGCAGCCGTACTGGAGGTAGCGGCCCGCGTACGTCGTCGTCGGCAGCTCCAGCGCGAACCGCACGGCCGGCTCGACGTACCCGCGCACCGCGCAGTGCGCGGGTTCGGCGCCCGCCGGCACCTCCACCGCCTCGGTCACGTGCGCCCGCGCGCCCGGCAGCACGACCTCGCGCACCAGATCGGCGCACGCCACCACCGGCCGGTACCCGGACGTGCCCGACGCGCTCACCGCGCTCGCCGTCGTCGTGCCGGCCACCAACGCGACCACGACGGTCACCGCTCCCCACCGAACCCCCATGCCGCAGATCATCGCGCCATCCGGTCCACCGCAGTACCACCGCCCGTCGGTACGCGCCGCCGCCGCAGGTCGCGCGGGGTTTCCCGGGACGCGGCCCCGGGTAGGGGCTGGTTTTCGAGGACTGGAGGGTGGGCGATGCTCAGACGGACCGCGGTGGCCCTGGCCGTGCTGCTCCTGCTGCCGACCGGGTGCGACGTCGTGGGTTCACCGCCCGCGGCGGGCGGCGGCACCACCGTGGACCGGGTGCCGGAGGGCACCGTCGACGGGCCGACCGCGCGGACCCTGCTGGCGCAGCTCGCGGTGGCCGAGCCGGGGCGGATGACCGGGTACGCGCGCGACTGCGACGACGGCAAGGGGTGCGTGTTCGGGCGGCCGTGGGAGGACGTGGACGGCGACGGCTGCGACCAGCGCAGCCAGGTCCTGGCCCGCGACCTGACCGACGTGGTGCGCAAGGAGGGCCGGTGCTCCGTCGCGTCCGGCTCGCTGCTCGACCCCTACACCGGCGGCACCGTGACGACCGTGTCGAAGATCCAGATCGACCACGTGGTGCCGCTGGCCGAGATGTGGCGCAGCGGCGCGGCGTCGTGGCCGCGGGACCGGCGCGTGGCGGCGGCCAACGACCTGCGCAACCTGCTCGCCGTGGAGGGCAAGGTCAACCAGTCGAAGGGTGACCAGACGCCTGACGAGTGGATGCCGCCGAACGGCGCGTTCGCCTGCCAGTACGGGCGGATCTACGTGACGGTGAAGGCGGAGTACGGGTTGAGCGTGACGAACGCCGAGCGCGGCGCGCTCGAGCGGGCCGTCGCCGCCTGCGGGGGTTAGGACGGGCGCGGGGTGTCCACGGCGAGGGCGGCGACGCCGTCGAGGTAGTCGGCGGTGAAGCCGCCCGTCAGCTGCTCGGTCTCGGCGACCACGACGGTGGTGCCGTCGAGGGTGTCGGAGTCGTAGTTCAGCGCGGTGAACGGCACGTCGTCCACGCGCAGCAGCGAGCCGGCCAGGGGGCGGACGTCACCGGTGCCGTGGACGTCCTCCACGCGCTTGAACTCGCGCGCCTGGTCGCGGTCGGCGAACTCGACCCACGCGACGGCCACCAGGATCGTGCCGCCCCGGTCGTCGGTGAGGGTGAACAGCACGCGGTCCAGGGCGACGCACGGCGTGGCCGCCAGCAGCTCCTGGACCTGGCCGAACGCCTGCGCCGCGCAGTCGGTGTCCTGCCGGGTCACCCGGTCCACGACGCGCAGCCCGTTGTCCCGCCACACCTGGTCGGGGTCGCCGGGTGCCGCGAGCCCGCCCGCGCCCGCCGCCACCGCGCCGGCCACCGCCACCGCCGCGATCACACCACCGGTCCCCACGAGCCGCCTCCTCCGCCTGCCGGCACTCCTCCCCGCTAGTACCCGGTGGAACGGTAACCCCGAACATCGGGAACCTGGGCATTCGGGTACGAGCGCGCCGGGGCGGTCAGGCGCCGAACGCGCGGACGACCGCGGCCATGTCCTCGTCCCCCTCGCCGACGGCGGACGCGTAGTGCGACTGGAGCAACCGCATGAGCCGGTCGTCGGCGCCGACCGAGGCCAGCGCGTCCGCGATGAGCGCGGCGTCCTTCACCGCGCCGTCCAGGCCGAAGGACGGCGGCTCGAACGTGCCGTCGATCATCGCACCGCCCTTGGCGTGCGCGTAGGGGCTGTCGACGGCACCGCCCCTGATGGCGTCCAGGAACGCGGCGGGGTCGAGCCCCAGCCCGCGCGCGAGGGCGACCGCCTGGGCCGCGGCGGCGGTGATCGTCAGCACCCACGAGTTGGCCACGAGCTTAAGCCGCTGGCCGTCGCCGGGGTGGTCGCCGACCCACACGGTGCGCGAGCCGATCGCCTCGAACACGGGCGCGACCGCGTCCCGCGCGTCGGCCGCCCCGGCGGCGAGCACGGTGAGCGCGCCCTGCTCGGCGGGCTGCCGGGTGCCGAGCACGGGGGCGTCCACGTACCCGACGCCCTTGGTGGCGGCCAGGTCCGCGAGCCGCTCGGCGCCCTCGACGCCGACCGTGCCGCACTGCACCCACACCGCGTCGTCGCGCATCCGGGGCAGCGCGTCCACCATCACCTCGGCGGTGGCGGACAGGTCGAACAACACGGTGACCACGACGTCCGCGCCGGTCACCGCCTCGCCCGCGTCCTCGGCGACGCGGGCGCCGTCGGCGGCCAGCGCCCGCGCCCGCTCGGGGCTGCGGTTCCACACGACCACGTCCAGCCCGGCGCGCAGCAGGCTCCGCGCCATGCCGGCGCCCAACAACCCGGTTCCCAGCACCACGACGACCATGGCCACCAACCTCCCACCACGGGCCGGGCGGCGCATCCCAGGGGTGCCGCTACGGCGCGGTGGGCAGGTAGGCGGGTGCGCGGCGGGCGCGGGTCAGCTGCTCGAACGCGGCGGCGAAGGCCAGGACGCGGGCGTCGGCGCGGTGGCCGGCCATGAACGACACGCCGATCGGCAGCGGGCCCGCGAACCCGGCCGGGACGGTGGCGTTCGGGTAGCCCGACACCGCCGCCGGGGTCGACGAGCCGAGTTCGTAGGCGTCGCCCTCGCCGTACGCCGTCCTCCACGCGGGGCCGTTGGTCGGGGCCATGACCACGTCGAGGTCGTGCGCGGCCAGGGTCCCGTCGATCGAGCGGCGGGCCAGGGTCGTGGCGGTGCGGCGCTGCTCCCGGTACACCGGGTCGGTCGGCGGGGGCGCGTCGGCGGCCCGGAGGAACAGCTCCTGGCCGAACCGGCTCAGCTCGACCGGGTCGGCCTCGTTGAACGCGATCAGCTCGCGCAGCGTCCCCGGCGCGCCCGGCCGGGTCGCCAGGTACCCCTCCAGGTCGTGCTTGAACTCGGTGACCAGCGCCGGGAACTCGGCGGCGTCGATCTCGTCCTGGTGGGGCAGGTCGACCTCGACGACGGTGGCGCCCGCGCGGCGCAGCGCGTCGACCGCCGACCCGACCACCCGGTCGACCTCCGCGTTCCGGCCCGCCTTGCGCCACACCCCCACCCGCGCGCCGCGCAGGTCGGCGGGTCCGGCGGCCCGCACCGCGCCACCGGAGAGGACGCCCGCCAGGATCGCCGCGTCCACGACGTGCCGCGCCACCGGACCGGCGGTGTCCTGCTTCGACGAGATCGGCACGATGCCGTCCTGGCTGACCAGGCCCAGCGTCGGCTTGAGCCCGACCACGCCGTTCTGGCCCGACGGGCACACGATCGAACCGTCGGTCTCCGTGCCCACGGCGACCTGAGCCGGCGACGCCGCCACCGCCGCGCCCGACCCGGACGACGAGCCGCACGGGTTGCGGTCCAGCACGTGCGGGTTGTTCGTCTGCCCGCCGACGCCCGACCAGCCCGACGTCGACCGGGTGGACCGGAAGTTCGCCCACTCCGACAGGTTCGTCTTGCCCAGCACCACGGCCCCGGCGTCGCGCAGCCGCGTCACGAGCGCGGCGTCGTCGCGGGGCGGCACGCGCAGCGCCCGCGACCCGGCGGTGGTGGCCGTCCCGCGCGTGTCGATGTTGTCCTTGAGCAGCACCGGGATGCCGTCCACCAAGCCCTTGGCCCGTCCCGCGGCCCGGCGGCGGTCGCTCTCCGCGGCCTGGGCGAGCGCCTCGGGGTCCACCGCCACGACGGACCGGACCCGGCGGTCCACCGTCGAGACGCGCCGCAGGTAGGCGCGGGTCAGGTCGACCGAGGTGAGGGAGCCCGCGTCCATCATGCGCGCCAGCTGCGGGATGGTGGCCGAGTCCAGGTCGGGCACCGGGCGGGTGTGGGCCTGCGCCGGCGGTGCGACGACGAGCACGCACAGCAGGGCGGCGAGCAGGGACCGCATCGCCCCACCACAGACCCGTCCGGGCGTCCGGTCAACCTGCCGGTCGGCGGTGCTGCGGGCGCCTGCTCGTCGGGGGTCTAGTCACCGGGGGTCTGGTCACCGGGTCGGTCAGCGGGGTGGCTCGGCGACGCGCGCGTGCAGCCGCTCCCGGATCTCCTCGGGCGTGTAGGCGCGGCGCTTGCGCTCCCCGCGGGCGATCACCACACCCGTCGCGGCGACACCCGCGACACCGGCCAGTCCGAGCAGCTTCCACCAACGCATCTGCCTAGGCTACCGGGATGGCTGGGACGAAGATCGGTCTGGACGAGGCGGTCGAGCTGACCCGCACCGGCGACGTGTGGCTGTTCCGGGGCAGCTCGGCGGCCGACCGCGCGATCCGGGTGACGACCAACAGCCCCGTCAACCACGTGGGCATGACCGTGGCGGTGGAGGACCTGCCGCCGCTGATGTGGCACGCCGAGCTGGGGCGCTCGCTGCCGGACGTGTGGACCGGCACGCACCACCGGGGCGTGCAGCTGCACGACCTGCGCGAGGCCGTGCTGGTGTGGGCGCGCCGGTACGGGCAGCGGGCGTGGCTGCGGCAGCTCGACCTGCCGACGACGAGCGAGCAGGACGACGCCGCGCTCCGGACCGTGGCGCGGTTGAACGGCACGCCGTTCCCGTCCACGGCCCGCCTGGCGACCCGGTGGCTGCGCGGCCGGATGCCGAACCTGCGCCGCGCCTCCGGGACGGCGCTGGAGACCGCCTACTGCGCGGAGGTCGTCGCGGTGACCTACGAGGCGATGGGCCTGCTGCCCGAGGGTCGCCGCGCCAACTGGTACGACCCGGGCCGGTTCTGGAGCGGTGACGAGCTGGAGCTGGAGGCCGGCTACCGGCTGGGTGAGGAGATCGCGGTGGAGATCCCCGCCGGGTGAGCGCGGCGGGTGGCCCGCTGTCGTCCGGTGCGCTGTCGTCCGGCTCGCTGTTGTCGGGAAACGGCCGTGCGGGGCGGCCCGCCCGCCTACCATCCGAGCGGTGATCAGGTGTTGGGGCGTGGCGGTGCTGGTCGGGTTCGCGCTGGTCGGGTGCACGGCGGTGGCCGACGTCTCGCAGCAGCAGCCGCCACCGGCCGGCGGCCTGCTGGGCGCGCTGGCGGGCGTGCGGGCCACCGACGGGTCGACCGCCTACGTCGAGTACGGCGACGTGGCGGCGGTGCGCACGCTGGTCGCCGCGGACGCGGAGCGGTTCGGCGGGCTGCGCGGGTACGGCTACTCCGACCTCGCGCCGCGGGTCGGCGAGGTGGCGGGAGTCGTCGGGTTCGACGCGTCGGCGGCCACCACGGCGCTGCGCGTGGGCGAGGCCCCGACGTGGGCGGCGGTGCTGCGGCTCGACGTGGACGTGGCCGCCGTGGAGGGGAAGCTGACCTCGCTCGGCGGTGAGCGCGACCGGTCCGGCACGTGGACCACCGCCGAGGACGGGCGGGTGTCGCTCGACGGCCCGCTGGCCCGGGCCGGGGTGGTGAGCGGGTTCCAGCGGGTGCGCGTCGAGCCGGGCGCGGTCCGGCACGGCACCGGCGGCGAGGCGCTGGGGTGGGTCGCCGACCCGGGTGGCCGGACCCTGGCGGACGACCCGATGACCGGCGAACTGGCCCGCTGCCTGGGTGACGTGGTGGCGGCGGTGGTCACCGGCCCGAAGGCGGGGCTGCCGATCGCCGTCGGGGTGCGCGCGGCGCCGGCGGGCGAGGCCGTCGAGGTGGTGTGCGTGCCCGACGAGAACCCCAAGGCGTTGCGCGACCTCGTGGAGCGGAACCTGGAGACGCCGTCCACCGGCCGGCCCGCGTGGTCGGACCTGCTGCCCGGCGCGGTGGCCGAGCAGCCCGCCGACCAGACCGGGGTGGTGCGCGTGGTCGTGCCGGCGGGTCCCGGGACCAAGGCCGACCGGGCGCTCGGGGCGCTGGGGCGCGGCGAGCTGGCCTCGCTGTTCGGCTGACCCCGCTGCCCGGCCGACCCCGCTGCCCGGCCGACTCCACTGCTCGGCCGACTCCACTGCTCGGCCGACTTCGCTGCTCGGGTCCCGCTCACCGGCACGCCCGGGTGGCGGTCAGGGCCGGGTGCGGTCGGCTGCCGGTGCGCCCGGTTCGCGCCGGGCCATCCGGCGCAGCACCGCCGGGGCCAGGGCGGACCCGACGACGGCCCACAGCCCGAGCACCACGACCGTCCACGCCGTCCACCACGTCCCGCGACCCTTACCGCACGCGCAGGCCGCGGGTCGGCGCCACCGGGTTCTCCACAGCTCTCACGGGCTTCAACCGTATCGTTGAAGTGCTACTTTGAGCGTTGCGCGCGAGGGGGGCACGTGATCTCCGCGCCACCCTCAAACCCCTGGTGAAGCGGAGGAGCCGGTGGCGCTGCGCCCGGTCGACCTGGCCCGCGCGGCGGGCATCTCGACCCAGCAGGTCCGCAACCACCTCGACGCCGGCGTCCTGCCGCCCGCGGAGCGCTCGCCGACGGGCTACCGCGTGCTGACCGAACGGCACCGCGAGGCGCTGCTGACCTACCGGGCGCTCGGACGCGGCTACGGCTGGGACACCGCCCGCGCCGTCATGCTCGCGGTGCACGAGGACCGGCAGGCCCTGGCGCTGGCCAGGGTGGACGAGGCGCACGCCGCCGTGCACGCGCAGCGCCTCTCCCTGGCGGCCACCGCGGAGGCGCTGGAGGCGGTGGCCGGTCGCCCGCCGGACACCGTGCCGCGGTCCGGGCTGCGCGTCGGGGAACTGGCCGCGCGGCTGGGCGTGCGGGCGTCCGCGCTGCGCGTGTGGGAGGCCGCCGGGCTGCTGGCGCCGGCGCGGACCACCGACCGGTACCGGCTCTACGCGGCGGCGGACGTGCGCGACGCGCACCTGGTGGCGATGCTGCGCCAGGCCCGGTACCCGCTGCCCTCGATCAAGCCGATCATGGACCGGTTCCGGGAGTCGGGCGGCACGGAGGCGCTGCGGCGGGCCGTCGCGGACCGGGAGGTCGCGCTGGCCCGGCAGGCGAGGCTGATGCTGGCCGCGGCGGGCGCCCTGGACCGCTACCTCGCGTCGGTCGCGCCGACGCCGGACGGCTGACCCGGTCGCCCCGCCGCCGGCCGGCCCCGCTCACCGGGACCGGTCGGCGGCCCTGGTGCGGCGGACCGCTTCGGCGAGGCCGCCGTCCCAGGGCGCGCCGTGGCCGGGGAGCAGCCAGGTCGCGTCCACGGCCGCCAGGCGGTCGAGGGAGGCGAGGGCCTGGTCCGCGTCGTCGGTGAACGGGGCGGGCTGGGGACCGCAGGAGCCGGTCAGGACGTGGCGGGTGGTGAGGGCGTCGCCCGCGAAGACGGCGTCGGCGACGGGGACGTGGACCGCGACGCTGCCGGGCGAGTGGCCGGGCGTGCCGATGACGCGCGGCGCGCCCGGGAGGTCGAGGACGTCGCCGTCCGCCACCTCGACCACCTCGGTGAGGTAGGTGGTGCGCAGGCCGCCCTTGCGCGCCGCGTACCCGAGGAAGCGGGCCGCCGCGCCGATCTTCACCGGGCCCCGGGTGGGCTGGGACTTCACCTCGCCGCGGGCGCGGGCCGCGTCGGCGGCGTGGACGTGGACCGGGACGCCGTGGTCGCGGCGGAGGCGTTCGGCGAAACCGATGTGGTCGCTGTCGCCGTGGGTGAGGACGACGCCCTTGACGTCGTCGACGGAACGGCCCAGCGCGGCCAGTTCGGCGGTCAGCTCGCCCCAGTGGCCGGGGAGGCCGGCGTCGATGACGGTGACGCCCTCGTCGGTCACGACCAGGTGGACGGCGACGATGTCGTTGCCGATGCGGTGCAGGTGTTCGCCGAGCTTCACGACGGTGTCCTTCCTCCGGTGTTGATGGCTACGGTACATAGCCATCATGGCTATGGCCAATAGCTATGATGGACGCGACACCACCGCCGGCCGGAGGAGAACCGATGCCCACCCCTGAACGGACCTCGCTCGCGGACATCGTCGCGTCGGCCCGGGACCTCGTGGAGGCGGAAGGGCCCGTGAACCTGACGATGCAGGCGGTCGCCGTGCGCGTCGGCGTGCGGGCACCGTCGCTCTACAAGCGGGTGCGCAACCGGGACGACCTCGTCCGGCTGGTCACCGAGGCCACCGTCCACGACCTGGGCGAACGCCTCGGCGCGGTGCCGGCCACCGGCGACGCCCGCGCGGACCTGGCGGCGCTGTGCCGGGCGTTCCGGGAGTTCGCGCACGCGCACCCGGCCGGGTACGGCCTGGTGTTCGCGGGTCCCGCGGCGAGCAGGCCGGACGTCGGCTCGCTCGCGGGGGCGGCGGCGCCCGTGCTGCGGATCGCCGCGGAACTCGTCGGGGCCGACCGGGCGCTCGACGCGGCGCGCACGGTCACGGCCTGGGTGCACGGCTTCGTCAGCATGGAGCTGGCGGACGCGTTCAACCTGGGCGGGGACGTCGAGGGTGCCTTCGAGTACGGGGTCGCCCGGATCGCGGACGCGCTCGCGGGGACGTGAGCGGTCGGGACGTGAGCGGGCAGGGTGGGGCCGGTCAGGGTGAGGGCCGGTCAGGGTGGGGGGTCGGTCAGCCCCGCCTCGTGGGCGAGGATCGCGGCCTGCACCCGGTTGGTCACGTCGAGGGTGTCGAGGATCGCGCTGACGTGCGCCTTCACCGTGCCCTCGGCCAGGTTGAGCCGCCGGGCCACCTCCTGGTTGGACCGGCCCTCGCCGACGAGCGCGAGCACGTCGCGCTCCCGGGGCGTCAGCGCCGCCACCCGTTCGCGCGCCCGGTCGGCGCGGCCCGCCCGTCCGCCGCGCAGGTCCGCCACGACGCGGCGGGCGATGCGGGGCGACAGGTACGCGCCGCCCTCGGCGACCGCGCGCACGCCGATCAGCAGCTCGCGCGGGTCGGACGCCTTGAGCAGGAACCCGTCCGCGCCGTCGCCGAGCGCGGTGGTCACGTACTCGTCCTCGTCGAACGTGGTCAGCACGACCACCGCCACGCCGGGCAGGGTCCGGCGCAGCTCGCGCGCCGCCGACAACCCGTCCTGGCGCGGCATCCTGATGTCGAGCAGCACCACGTCCGGCCGGTGGGCGTGGGCGAGCGCCACGGCCTCCCGGCCGTCCGCCGCCTCGGCGACGACCTCGATGCCGGGGTCGGTGGCGAGGATCGCCCGCACGCCCGCGCGGACCACCGCCTCGTCGTCGGCCAGCAGCACCCGGATCACGCGTTCTCCTCCACAGTGGACGGTTCCGGAGTGGACGATCCTGGGGTGGACGATCCCGGGGTGGACCCTTCCGGAACCGGCTGTCCGGGCAGTCGGGCCACGACGGTGAAGGCGCCGTGCTCCTCGCCCGCGCGCAGGTCGCCGCCCAGCAGCCGGACGCGTTCGGCGAGGCCCGCCAACCCGGTGCCGCCGGTGCCGCCGCCGGTCCCGGACGGACCGCGCAGCGGGTTGGTCACGGTGACCACCACGCCCTCGTCACGCTCGACGCGGACCGCCACCGGCGCGCCGGGCGCGTGGCGGGCCGCGTTGGTCAGCGCCTCCTGCACGACCCGGTGCACGGCGCGGTCCGCCAGGGACGGCAGGGCGGCGTCGCCCGTGCGGGTGAGCACGACCGGCAGGCCGGCGCGGGCCGCGCGGGACACCAGCTCCTCGACCGACTCGTCCGGCGGTTCCGTGGGCGTGGCGCCCTCGCGCAGCACGCCCACCGTGCGCCGCAGCCGGTCGGTCGCGGCCACCGCCGACTCGCGCAGCTCCGCCGCGGCGCGGCGGTCCGGCCCGGTGCCGGCGGTCAGCTCCAGGGCTCCCGCGCGCAGCGCGATCAGCGCCAGCTCGTGCCCGAGCGAGTCGTGCATGTCGGCGGCGATGCGGGCCCGTTCGCGCAGCCTGGCCTGCTCGACCACCAGCTCCTGCGTGCGCTCCAGCTGCCCGATGCGCTCGCGGCCCGCCGCGATCAGGTCGGCCTGCTGGCGGCGGAACAGGCCGGCGAGCCTCGACAGCGCCACGAACACGGCCAGGGCCGCCAGCACCGCCACCCCCTCCCAGAGCACGACGAACCCGACGCCCACCCCCGCCAGCGCCGCCGCGACCAGCACCGCCCCGCCGTACCGGGTGGGCAGGTGGCGACCGTGCAGGTAGGAGGCGACGGCCAGGACGACGAACAGCAGCTGACGCCACGTGGGCAGCGCGTCGGTGCCCAGCCCGTTGGCCGCGCCGGCCGCCGCGATCACCGCCAGCAGCACGCCGTTCACCACTTGGCCGTTCCCCGCTTGGCCATTCCCCGCTTGGCCATTCCCCGCTTGGCCATTCCCCGCTTGGCCATTCCCCGCTTGGCCATTCCCCGCTTGGCCATTCCCCGCTTGGCCATTCCCCGCTTGGCCATTCCCCACCGGGCCGTTCCTCACCCGGCGGACTGTACCGACCGCAGCCGCACGAGCCTGGCGACCAGCACGACCGAGGCGGACAGGGCGACGACACCGGCGGTGATCGTCAGCGGGGCCGGGAAGTAGGTCAACTGCTCCCACGTGACCGTGCGGCCGTTCACCAGCACCGAGATCAGGTCCGGCAGGACGGCGAAGGTCACGGGCGGCACCAGGAGCGGCACCAGGCGCCACCACCGCCCGGACCGCCGCTGCCCGAACCGCCGCCGCTCGAACCGCCGCGCCCACCGCCCGGACCGCCGCATGCCGAGCACGGCCAGGGCCACCGCCACCAGCGCGACCAGGCCCAGCACCAGCTCCACCGCCTGCCGCCCGCCGCCCGGGTCCGCCGGTCGCCCGCCGCGCACCAGCTCGCGCAGGCCGCGCATCACGGCGTAGGTCTCGTCCTGCAACCCGCTGTTGTTGGTCATCACCGCGAAGCCGTGGCCGGTGGCCGGGTCGATCGCCTGCACGGCGTTGTAGGTGAACAGGTTGCCGGAGTGCACCAGCAGCCCGTCGACGTCCGGCTGCCACCCCATCGCGTACTCGTGCACGGCGGACGAGGTGTGGGTGGTGCGCAGCCCTTCCGGGGACACGACCGCGGGGCCGAAGCCGTTCTGCGCGACCAGCCACCGCCCCAGGTCGGCGGCCGTGGTGATGACGCCGCCGGAACCGTTGTCGTCGAGGAACCCGTCCAGCTCGGCGCGCGGCACCCACGCGCCGAACAGGGAGACGTAGCCGTCCGCCGGCCGCACGTCCTCGTCCGACACCGCGCTGCGGGACATGCCGAGCGGCTCGAACACCTCCTCGCGCAGGTGGTCGCGGAACCGCCGGCCGCTCGCCACCTCCACGAGCCGCGCGGCCAGCGCGTAGTTGACGTTGCAGTACTCGTGGCGGGTGCCCGGGTCGGCGGCGAGCGAGTCGTCGCGCAGCCGGGAGGTGTGGTCGGCGAGCGAGGACGCGTCCTCCAGCTCGGCGACGTCCACGGTGGTGTCCGACAGGCCGGACGTCTGGTGGAGCAGGTGCCGCACGGTGATCCGCTCGTGGCGGGGGTCGGCCATCGCGAAGCCGGGCAGCTGCGCGGCGACCGGCTCGTCCAGCGCGATCCGGCCGTCCTCGACGAGCGTCATGACCGCCATCGCGGTGAACGACTTGCTGAGCGACGCGACCCGCATCGGGGTGTCGGCGGTGACCGGCGCGCCCGTGGAGTCGTGCCCGACGCCGGCGGCGAGCACGACCCGGTCGCCGTGCGTCACGACCGCCGCCATGCCGGGCACACCGGTGCCGTGCAGGGCCCGGTCGAGGTAGGCGCGCAGGTCGTCCGCCGGGTCGGCGCGGGCGGCGGGCACGGGGGCGGCAGGCACGGGGGCGGCCAGGAGCAGGACGAGGGCCGTGATCAGGGATCTCACGCCGTCGACGGTAGGAACCCGGCCGGTCTCGGCACCTCCGCCGACCGACCGCACCCACCCCCGACGAAAGTCGGGGGTCGACCGTGGCGGCGGGACCCCGCGACGCGCGACCGGTCGGGGACGAGCGGTCCCCGCCCGGCGCGGGTCACACCGGCAGTTCGGCCAGGGCGTCGACGACCGCGGTGACCGACGCGGGTTCGCGCAGCAGGCGCGACCACAGCGCCGCCTCCACCGCCCTGGCCCGCGTCCACCGGCGCACCCGCTCGCGGTCCACCTCCGCCGCCTCGGCGAACTCCGCGATCCGCCGCTCCACCGCCCGGCGCTGGTCCGGTTCGGCGGCCACGGCGGGCCAGTCGCCGCGCAGCAGCGGGAGCAGCTCGAAGGCCGGGTCGCCCACCAGCCCGTCCGGGTCGATGGCCCGCGGCCCCTCGTCGTCGCGCATGACGTTGCCGAGGTGCAGGTCGCCGTGCAGCAGGACGGCGGGCTGATCGGCCGCCAGGTCGCGCGCGTCGGCGACCGCGACGTCCACCACCCGCGCGGGCAGCGGCGCCCCCGACCGCGCCGCGTGCGCGGGCACGTCCGACAGCCACCCCGCCGCCTTCTCCGCCAACGAGGGCAGGCCGGGCGGCGGCGCGACGGCCAGTCTGCGGACGAGCCGGCCCACCGCGGTGAACGGGGCGGGGTCGGGCTCCGCCACGGGTTCCAGGCGCTCCAGCAGCATGGCGAACCGGGCGTCGTCGCGCTCCAGCAGCCGCACCGCGCCGTCACCGTCCCACGCCGCCAGGGCGACGGGCTCCGCGGCGTTGCGCGGGGTCGGGAACCCCAGCTTCAGCACCACCCGCGTCCCGTCCGCCCGAACCGCGGGGATCACCACCCCGACGAAACCGTGCATCACCGGCCCGGACGCGGTGCAGGACCAGCGGTCCAGGAACTCGGCGGCCGACGCGGGCAGCCCCTCGACCCACCGCTTGCCCGCCTCGCCCTCGCGACCGGTGATGGCCTCGGCGAACGCCGGTGGGACTGTCGTGGTCACCCCGCCACGGTACTGATCGCGAACGGCTCCGGGGCCGGTTAGGGTCTGGGCGTGCGCGGGCCGGTGGAGGAGGGGTTCCTGGCCGCCGTCGCGCGGTTCGCCGGGCCGGTGCGCGGGGTCGGGGTGGTGCTGCTCAGCGCGTTCGGCGTGCTCTCGGTGCCCGGTGACGGGGTGCTGCTCGCGCTCGCCGTGCTCGGCGTGGTGCTGCTCGGGGCGGTGGCGGACTTCGCCGGGCCGCGGGTGGCGTTCGTGCCCGCGCTGGTGCGCGTGGTGGCGGTGTGCGCGGTGCAGGGGTGGGTCGGCGGCAGCGGGCAGTGGGCGCTCAACGTGCTGACCACGTCCGCCGTGACGCTCCAGTGGGAGTGGTCGCCCCGGGTCACGGTGCCCGTCACGGCGGCGCTGCTGGTCGCGCACGGTTCGCTGGTCGGCTGGGACGGCACGGCCGTGCTGCGGGTCGTGGTGGAGTGCGCCCTGGCCCGGGCGGCGTTCGCGCTGCTGCGGCGGTCCACCCGGCGGGTGGACGAGGTGCGGGCCCGGCGGGCGGCGGCGACGCGGGCCGAGGCGGTCGCGGTGGAGCGGCGCAGGCGGGAGCGCGAGTACCTGGCGCTGCTGCACGACACGGCGTCGGCGACGTTCCTCGTGGTCGCGGTGGGTGGCGCGGAGCCGGCGGCGGTCGCGGGGTACGCGCGGCGCGACCTGGACCTGCTGACCGGGGGCGGAGGGGTGCCGCGCGAGAGCGTCGTGGACGTCGGAGCGGCGGTGCGGGCCGTGGTGGAGCGCTCGCCGCTGCGGGTGGAAACCTCCCTGGACAAGGTGCTGGTGCCGCCGTCGGTGGCGTTGGCGCTGGTCCGGGCGGTGCGGGAGGCGTTGCTCAACGTCGAGCGGCACGCCGGGGCGGACGACGCGTCGGTGGCGGTCGTGGCGCTCGCGGACGGCGTGGTGGTGACCGTGCGCGACGCGGGGCGCGGGTTCGACGTGGGCGCGGTGTCCGAGCACCGGCGCGGCATCCGGGGTTCGGTGGTCGAGCGGGTGGCGGCGGTCGGCGGGCGCGCGGAGGTCGTGTCGGGGCCCGGCGGCACGGTGGTGCGGATGACGTGGTCGCGTGGCTGACACCGACGCCGAGGTGATCGCGAGCCTGCGGCTGGTGCTGCTGGCCGTGACGGCGATCGTGCAGGTCAGCCTGAGCACCTTGCCGCTGGTGAGCTACCCGCACGGGGTGGGCGCGGCGGTCGGGTCCGCCGTGCTCGGCCTGGTCACGGCGGTGTGCGCGGTGTGGGTGGTGCGCCGCAGGCCGCTGCCCGGCCCCGTGGTGGCGGTCGGCACGGCCGCCGTGCTCGCCGCCTCGGTCGCGGCCACGGACGCGCTCCCCGAGGACGGCCACTTCGAGGCCGCGCACTGGTCGTTCGGCCTGGTCGGCTGGCACCTGCTGGTGCTGCTGCTCGACCGGGTGCCGCTGCTGCTCACCGCCCTGGGCGCACACACCGCGCTCAACGCGGCGCAGTTCGCGCTGGCCGGGTCGCCGGACCGGGAGGAGGTGGGCAGCGCGGGCGTGGTCGTGCTCAGCGTCACCAGCTTCCAGCTCGGCGTGCTGGTCCTGACCCGGGTCCTGGTGCGCACCGCCCGGCAGGCCGCCGAGGCCGCCGCGGAGCAGGAGCGCGCCGAGACCCGCACCGCCATGGCCCGGCAGTGGGAGGAGGACCTGCGCGCGGGGTTCGCCGGGCAGCTCGGCGCCACCGTGCCGCTGCTGGCGGACCTGGCGGACGGCGTGCTCGACCCGCGCGACGACGAGACGCGGTCGCGGTGCGCGCTCGCCGCCACCCAGCTGCGCCGGCTGTTCGCCGAGAACGACGACGTGCCCGACCCGCTGGTGCACGAGGTCAAGGCGTGCGTGCACATCGCCGAACGGCGGGGGCTGGTGGTGTCGCTGGCGGTCAGCGGGGCCCCGGTGCCGGTGCCGACGGACGTGCGGCGGGAGCTGACCGGGCCGGTGGCGGTGGCGCTGTCGGTGGCGCGGGAGAGGGCCCGGGTGAGCCTGCTGCGGACCGGGGCGGAGGTGCGGGTGGCGGTGATCACCGACGTGGGCGGCGGATCGGGTACCGACGTGGGCGGCGGATCGGGTACCGGCGCGGGCGGCGGATCGGGCTCCGACGTGGGCGGCGGGTCAGGCGGCGGAGTGGGTGCCGGCGCGGGCGGCGGAACGGGCACTGGCGCGGGTGGCGGATCGGGTGCCGGTGCGGACGGCGGAACGGGTGTCGGCGGTCCGGGTGACGGGACGTGTGACGAACAGGACACCGCTGGGGGCGACGGATCGGCTGATCGGGGAACCGCGACGGCCCGCGTCGTGGTCGAACGGGGCACGTACGGTGGGCAGGCGCGGATGGAGGCCAGATGGCGGACGAGCAGCTGACCGCGGTCGTCGTGGACGACCACCCGGCGGTGCGCGCGGGGGTCGCCTACTGGCTGTCGTCGGGTGTTCCGCCGATCACCGTGGTGGCCGCGGGCGAGGACGTGCGGGTGGCGTGGCTGGGCGAGGGCGCGGGGGCCGACGTGGTGATCCTCGACCTGCACCTGGGCGGTCCGACGCCGGCGCTGGGCGACCTGCGGCGGCTCGCGGAGGCGGGGCGGCGGGTCGTCGTGTACTCGATGCGCGCCGACGACGACATCGCGCTCCAGTGCCTCGAACTGGGCGCGCTGTGCTACCTGACCAAGGCCGAGGGCGCCGACCACCTGGTGCAGGCGACCCGGGCCGCGGCCGAGGGGCGGCCGTACACGCCGCCGTCGCTGGCGGGGGCGCTCGCGGGCGACCGGTCCGACCACCGGCCCGCGCTGTCGGCGCGCGAGGTCGAGGTGCTGGTCGAGTGGTTCCAGTCCGAGTCGAAGGACTTCGTGGCGCAGCGCCTGGGCATCTCGCTGAGCACGGTCAACTCGCACCTGGAGCGCATCCGGATCAAGTACGCCCTGATCGGGCGGGAGGCGCCGACCAAGGCGGCGCTGGTGGCGCGGGCCATCCAGGACGGCCTGATCGGCGTGGACGACCTCTGAGCGGTCCTGTGGTGCGAACGACCGACGCGGGGTTGCTCCGGACGGAGCTAGCGTCGCCGTGCCGCCCACCCGAGGAGTTGCCTTGACGCACGCCCGCACGGCCTCGATCACCGCCGCCTGCGCGGCCGTCCTGCTGCTGTCGGCGTGCGGTGGCGACACGGAGGGCACCGCGGTGTCCGCCCCGGCGGGCGACACGACGTCCGCGACCACGAGCGCGTCGACGAGCGGCAGCACGTCCGCGAAGGCGAGCGCGTCGGCCGCCGCGGACGCCCCGACCGGTGACGTGACCGCGCCCGGCGCGAAGCTCGACGTCGGCGAGCGCGCGGTCGTGCCGTTCAAGTACGGCACGGACAAGAACGGCACCCTCGGGGTCACGGTCAGCGCGATCGAGCAGGGCGACAACGCGGACCTGGCGAAGTTCGGCGACAAGGCCAAGGGCATCACGCCGTTCTACATCCGGGTGACGGTGGAGAACCTCGGCGGCACGGACCTGTCCTACAGCTCGCTGAGCCTGCGCGGCCTCGGCGACGACGGCAAGGGCACCGGCGTGATCATCAGCGGCGAGACGGACAAGTGCGAGTCCGAGAGCGCGCCGCGCGACTTCACCACCGCGGGCGCGAAGTACGAGACGTGCGTGCTGTCGGCCGCCCGCGAGGGGTCGAAGGTCTCGGGCGCGAGCTTCGACAAGGGCGGCGACGCCTACGTGGACGACCCGGTGGTCTGGCGGTCCTGACCCCCGGCAGGACCGGTCGGGACCGCGGTCGGGACCGGGCGACCGCCGCCACGAGCCCCGGCACGACGTGGAGGGCCGGCCGCCACCCCGGCGCGAGGGCGGCCTCGGCGACGGCGTCGTGGACGGTGATGGCGGCCTCCCCGGGTCGGTGCGCGCGACGATCATCCCGCCCGCCACCACCGGTTTTCCGGTCGGTGGCGGCGGGCGGTGGCAGCGCGACCGGTGGCAGCGCGACCGGTGGCGGGGTGCGGTGACGGCGCGGGCGGTGGCGGCCGTTCGGGGCCGGCGGGGGGTGCGTGGCGCGGTACCGTGGACGCACACCGCCTCCGTTCGACCCGGAGGTCGCCGCATGTCCGTCACGCGTCCCGCGCTCCACCTCGCCGCCGCCCTCGCGCTCGTCGCGGGCCTGGTCGGCGCACCGACCGCCACCGCCACCACCCGTGCCGACAACCCGTACGCCGGGGCGCGGGCGTACGTGGACCCGGAGTGGTCCGCCCGCGCCGCCGCCGAACCCGGTGGGGCCGCCGTCGCCGGCGAGCCGACCGCCGTGTGGCTGGACAGCATCGCCTCCGTGCACGGCCGGCACGGCCGGATGGGCCTGCGCGACCACCTCGACGAGGCGCTGCGCCAGGGCGCCGACCTCGTCCAGCTCGTGCTGCACGACGCGCCGGGCCGCGACTGCGGGCGGCTGTCGACGAACGGCGAGCTGGGCCCGGACGACCTGCCGCGCTACCGCGCCGAGTTCGTCGACCCGATCGCGGAGGTGCTGGGCGACCCGGCGTACGCGGGCCTGCGGGTCGTCGCCGTGGTCGAGCCGCACGCGCTGGGGTTCCTGGTCACGCACGTGGGGTCCGCGAACGACGCCACGCCGCTCTGCGAGCGGGTGAAGGCGAACGGCGCGTACACGGGCGCGGTCGGCCACGCGCTGGCCAGGCTCGGCGAGCTCGACAACACCTACTCCTACCTCGACATCGGCCACCACGGGTCGCTGGGCTGGGCGGACCACCGCCGGCCGCTGACCGACGTGCTGCTCCGGGCGGCGAACGCGGCGGGCAGCACGCCGACGGACGTGCACGGGTTCGTGGTGAACACGGCGAACTACTCGGTGCTGCGCGAGGAGTTCATCACCAGGACCACCATCGCGGGCCAGCCGATCCTCCAGACCAGGTGGGTGGACTGGAACCCGTTCCTCGACGAGCTGTCCTACGCGGACGCCGTGCGGCGCGGGCTGGTGGCGGCCGGGTTCCGGGCGGGCGCGGGCGTGGTGGTCGACACGTCGCGCAACGGCTGGGGCGGGGCCGCGCGGCCGACCGGACCGGGGCCGGAGACGAACGTCGACGCGTACGTGGACGGCGGGCGGCTCGACCGGCGGCTGCGGATCGGCAACTGGTGCAACCAGGTGGGCGCGGGCCTGGGCGAGTCGCCGACCGCGTCCCCCGCGCCGGACGTGGACGCCTACGCGTGGCTGAAGCGGCCGGGCGAGTCGGACGGGGCGAGCATCCCGGTCCCGACCGGCGAGGAGAACTTCGACCGGATGTGCGACCCGACCTACACCGGGCAGCCGGACGCGACGCCCGACCCGACCGGGGCGCGCCCGGACTCGCCGCCCGCCGGTCGGTGGGACCCGGCCCAGTTCCGCGACCTGCTGCGCAACGCCCACCCGCCCCGGTAATACCGTCCCGTGACGGACGATCCGGATCGGGACGAGTCGTAGACTGGGGCCATGTCCGCCACGGCCCCCGCGCGCACCGAGCCCGACCTGTCGTTCCTGCTGGACCGCACCGGCCACGTGCTGCGCACGCGGGTCGCCGCGGCCCTGGCCGAGATCGGCCTGACCGCGCGCATGCACTGCGTGCTGGTGCACGCCCTGGAGGAGGAGCGCACGCAGGTCCGGCTCGCCGAACTGGGCGACATGGACAAGACCACCATGGTCGTCACGGTCGACGCGCTGGAGGCGGCGGGCCTGGCCGAGCGCCGACCGTCGACCACCGACCGGCGCGCCCGGATCGTCTCCGTGACCGAGAAGGGGGCCGAGGTCGCCGCGCGGAGCCGGCGGATCGTCGACGGCGTGCACCGCGACGCCCTCGGCGCGCTGCCCGACGACGAGCGCGAGGTGCTGCTGCGCGCGTTGGACCGGCTGGCCACCGGCCACCTGTCCACCCCGGTCGAGGCCCCGGCGACCGCCCGCCGGGCCCGCGAGCGCAGCAAGTAATCCTGAAACAGATCGTCTACAACGGTACTATCTGCTACGGTTCCTCCTGTCACCGCTCGGGCGGGAGGGACCGTGCCGTCCGTCCCGCACGACGACCGGTGACCCCGGAACCGTTGGAAGGACACGACGTGAGCGACGACCGCCCCACCCCGCGGACCCTGACCACCGACGAGGTGACCGACCTGCTCGCCGCGCACCGGTTCGGCGTGCTCGCCACCGTGAAGCGCAGCGGCCACCCGCACCTGACGACCGTCGCCTACGACTGGCGGGACGGCGTGGCCCGCGTGTCGACCACGGCGGACCGGGTCAAGGCCCGGCAGGTCCAGGCCGACCCGAGGGTGGCGCTGCACGTGAGCCCGGACGTGTGGTCGTTCGCGGTCGTGGAGGGCGACGCCGAGGTGTCCGCGCCGAGCGCCGAGCCCGGTGACGCGGTGGGGCTCGAACTGCTCGGCATGACGCCGGGGTTCGCCGACCCGGCCGAGGAGCGCGCGTTCCTGGTGGAGCAGGTGCGCGAGCGGCGGGTGGTGATCAGGCTGCGCGCGGCGAAGCTGTACGGCACGAAGCTCGACGTGTGAGGAGCGGCACGCCGGTCGCGGAATGCCCCCGCCCGTAAAATCGTTTCAGCAGCTGATCGAGTTTCAGGGAAGCCCAAGGGGTCCGGTCACCGTCGACGCGGGACACGGTGACAGGAGCGATCGCGCATGACCACGACCGTCGAGCGGACGGCCGCCCCCCGGACGAGCGGCGCCACCGCCGCGATGAGCGCCATGGCGCTCGGCGGGTTCGCCATCGGCACCACCGAGTTCGCGACCATGGGCCTGCTGCCGCAGGTGGCGGACACGTTCGACATCTCCATCCCGACCGCCGGCCACGCGATCAGCCTCTACGCGCTCGGCGTCGTGGTCGGGGCCCCGCTGATCGCGGGGCTCGCCGCGAAGCTGCCGCGCAAGGGCCTGCTGATCGCGCTCACCGTCGCCCTCGCCGTCGGCAACGGGCTGTCGGCGCTGGCCCCCAACACCACGCTGCTGATGGTGTCCCGGTTCGTGGCGGGCCTGCCGCACGGCGCGTTCTTCGGCATCGCGGCCGTGGTCGCCACGACGCTCGTCGCGCCGGAGCGGCGCGGCACCGCGGTCGCCCGGATCATGGTCGGCCTGACCGTGGCCAACCTGGTGGGCGTGCCCGTGGTGACCGCCGCCGGGCAGCAGATCGGCTGGCGGGTGGCGTACCTGGCGGTGTCGGTGATCGCCCTGGTCACGACGCTGTCGCTGGCGCGGTGGCTGCCCCGCATCCCGGCCGCGCAGGACGCGGGCGTGGCCGCCGAGCTGCGCGCGTTCCGCCGTCCCCAGGTGTGGTTCGCGCTGGTCACCGGCATGATCGGGTTCGGCGGCATGTTCGCCGTCTACTCCTACATCTCGCCGATCACGACCGAGGTGACCGGGCTGTCGAGCACGGCCGTGCCGTGGGCGCTGGCGACCTTCGGCCTGGGCATGACGCTCGGCGCGATGACCGGCGGCCGGTTCATCGACCGGTCCGTGATGGGCAGCGTGTTCGGCGGGCTGGTCGTGACCGCCGCCGTGCTGGTGGCGTTCGCGCTGACCGCGACGGTGGCGGTGCTCGCGTTCGTCCTCGTGTTCCTGCTGGGGTACGTGACGCAGGTGCTCGCCGCCGCGCTCCAGGTGCGGCTGATGGACGCCTCGCCGGACGCGCCGTCGCTGGCCTCGTCGTCCAACCACGCGGCGCTCAACCTCGCCAACGGCGCGGGCGCGTGGCTGGGCGGGCTCGCCATCGCGGCGGGCTGGGGCTTCACCTCGACCGCGTGGGTGGGCGTGGCGCTGAGCCTGGCCGGGCTGGCCGTGGCCGGGCTGTCGGTCGTGGTGGAGCGCCGCGCGGCGGCGCGCGTGCCGGGGTACGTGCCCGCCACCCAGGCTTCGGGTACCCGTCCAGCGGAAGGAGCGCCGTGCCCCCGGCCGTCAGGTTGATCCGCTCGCCCCGGTTGTCCGACGTCGCCGAGTACGCCTACGCGGCCACCGCGCCCGCCGGCGCGCGGCTGGTCTTCCTGGCCGGCGCGTGCCCGCTCGACGAGCACGGGAACACGGTCGGGGCCGGCGACTACGCCGCCCAGGCCGCGCAGGCCGTGCGGAACATGCGCGTCGCGCTGGAGGACGCGGGTGCCGGGATCGAGGACGTGATCAGCACGCGCGTGCTCGTCGCCTCCACCCGGCAGGCGGACCTGGTGACGGCGTGGGAGGTGGTGCGCGCGGCGTTCGGCGACCACGACGTGCCCAGCACCCTGTTCGGCGTCACCGTGCTCGGGTACGACGACCAGCTGGTCGAGATCGAGGCCGTCGCCGCCGTCGTGGACTGAACCGCGGGTGCGCGGCGCCCACCTCGGCGTCGGCCGGGGGACCGCTGATCTAGCATCCGGGACGTGGACCGAACGCGCCTGGGCGCTTGGACGACCCTGATCCTGGCGGTGCTCCACGCACTGTCCGCCCTGCTCAGCGGGGTCTCGGTGGAGCTGGTGGGGCTCGCGCTCGCGGTCAACGCCGCGGCTGCCGCCTCGGCGGTGTGGCTGCTGCGCCGCCCCGGGCGCAACCGGTGGCCGCTGACCGCGTGGACGGCGGGCTTCTTCGGCTGGCACGCCACGGGCCTGGTCACCCTGGCCGGGCTGGTCACCACCGACCTGGACGCCGTGTTCACGGTCGCGGACGACGCCCGCCTGTCGACGCTGTACCAGGCGGTGCTCACCACGGCGGCGGCGTTCGCGGTCCACTTCCTGCTCCCCCGCCCGGCGGGCCGATCCTGACCGCAGGCGGACCCGGCCGCCGAGGTGCCCCTGCCCGACCCGTACCGGCGGTGGTGGTGCTGCTCGCCGTGCGGGTGAACCCGATCGGCGCGGACGTCAGCACGTCCCGGGACACCTGAGCCGCGGACCCGCGGCGTCGGCGGGCCCGTGGCGGCGCGCCCGGCGGTGGCGCACGGGGCGGGGCGGGGTCCGGTGGGGCGGCGGTTCCTCCGCCTCGGCCGGCCGGTGGAGGCGGAGCGTGAACACCCGGTTGTCGAGCAGGTCCGGGCGCAGCGCCACCAGCTCGGGCCGCCGGGGCCGGGCGTGGGCGTCGTCGCCCCGGCGCGGCGCCTGGCCGTGGTCGCGGCGGATCGGGTGCGGTGGGCGCGGGTTCAGCGGCCCTTCCTGGCCCGACGGGGCGGACGGGCCGAAGGGGGCGGACGGGCCGAACGGGGCGGACGGGGCGGACGGGCCGGTCAGGTGCGCCGGTGACGACGGGTGGTGGACGCGCCGGGCCGCCGGCAGGTCGGGCGCGGCCGGTCCCCCGTCCGGGCCGGGGGTCGCGCAGGGCCGTGCGGCGGCCAGCAGGTGGCGCACCTCGGCGACGTCGGCCGGGTCGGTGGCCACGGCCAGCGCGCGCAGCGCCGCGTCCACCGGGTCGCGTCCCAGGCGGGACAGCGCGCGGACGAGCGCCACCAGCACGGTCGCGCGCTGCCCGGCGTCGGCGGGCTCGGTGTCGGCCGCCCGCGCCAGCAGGTCGGCGGCGGCCCTCGGCGCGTGCTCGACCAGGGCCGCGTGGTGGTCCACCAGCCAGCCCAGCACCCAGGCGTCCACCGGGACGGGTTCGGTGACGAGGTGCCCGGCGACGCGCTCCACCGGCGCCCCGGCCGCGGCCAGCGCCTCGGCCGCCTGCCGGTGCAGGGCCGTGCGCACCGGCGCGGACAGGCCCTCGTGCAGCGCCATCCGCAGGTAGGGGTGGCGGAACGCCAGGTGCTCGCCCGCCTCGACCACGACGGAGGCGGCGACGGCCTCGTCCAGGAGGCACGCGAGGTCGATCACCGACCGGCCGGTCACCGCGGCCAGGTCGGGCACCCGGAACTCGACGCCGAGCAGCGCCGCGGACCGCAGCACGTCGCGGGCCGGCGGGGTGAGGGCGTCGAGCGACCGGCTCACCGCGGACAGCAGCGACGGCGGCACCTCGCCGGCCGTGGCCGCGTCGACGTCGGCGACACCGCCCACGACCCGGACCGCGCCGCGCCGCACCAGGGACTGCGCGGCCTCCCGCAGGTACAGCGGGTTGCCCGCGGCGCGCTCGGCGACCCCGCGCAGCGCGTCGCCGGGCCGCGCGCCGACGACGTGGCCGACCAGCTCCTCCGCCTCGTCGGCGGCGAGCGGCTCCAGCGCCAGCACGTGACCCCGCCGCGCCTCCACGCCGCGCCGCACGCCGGCCAGCGCGCGCCGGCCGGGGTCGGGCCGGGAGGCGGCGACCAGCAGCAGCGGCAGCCTGCTGGTGGCGGCGACGAGCCGGTGCCACAGCACGAGGCTCGCCTCGTCGGCCCACTGGAGGTCGTCGACGACCAGCACCAGGGGCGAGCGGGCGCACGTGCGGTCGACGAGCGCGAGCAGCCGGTCCACGGCGGCCGTCACCGGGTCGGTGGCCCAGCCGGTCGCCGGGTCGGCGGTGACGGGGTCGGGTGCGGTGGGCGCGACGTCCAGGCACTCCATGACGACGTGCAGGGGGAACCTCATGCCCAGCTCGTCGGCGGCGGCCCAGCCGACCTGGCAGCCGCGGTCGGCGGCGTCGGCCAGGGAGCGGGCCAGCAGCGCGGACTTGCCGATGCCGGGTTCGCCCTCCACCCACACCACCGAGCCGCGGCCGTCGAGCACGTCGGCGACGAGGGAGCGCAGCAGCGCCGTCTCCACGCGCCGGCCGACGAACGCGGCGGAAGCGGGAGCGGAGGCGGAGGCGGAGGCGGGGGCAAGAGCGGCGGAGGCGGCCAGGACGCGGGGCGGGATCACGACCAGGCGCCGGTCGTGGTCGGGGGTGGGAGGGGGGTTCGGGGAGGTGACGCGGGGAGCGGCGGCGGGCCGGAGGTCGGCGCGCGGGAGGTCCGCGCGCCGTGAGTCGGCCGGCTGGAGATCCGCGCGTCGGGAGTTAATGCGCGGGAGGTCCGCGCGCCGGGAGTCGGTGCGCGGGAGGTCGGTGCCGTCGAGGATCACCCGCTGGAGTTCGCGCAGCCCGGGTCCGGGCTCGATGCCCTGGTCCGCGACCAGCGCGCGCCGCGCCTCCCGGTAGGCGTCCAGCGCCTCCGCGTGCCGCCCGGCCCGGTGCAGGGCCAGCATCAGCAGCTCGCGCAGCGATTCCCGCCACGGGTGCTCGCCGACCAGCGCGCCCACCTCGGCGACCACCTCGGCGTGCTCGCCCAGCTCCAGCGCGGCCCTCGCCCGCGCCTCCGCGGCGCCCACCCGCAGCTCGCCCAGCCGCCGCCGCTCCGCCTCGGCGAAGGGACCCGCCACCCCGTCGTACGCCCCGCCGCGCCACAGGCCCAGCGCGGCGTCCAGCACGTCCTTGGCGCGCGCCCACTCCCCCGCCGCCAGCAGCCGCTGCCCCTCGACCCGGCCGCGGTCGAACACGGCCGCGTCGAGCGCGTCCTCGGCCAGCCCCAGCGAGTAGCCCGCCGACCGCGACACCAGCACGTGCCTGGCCGGCCCGAGCGCCCGGCGCAGCCCGGACACGTAGGTGTGCAGGCTGCCGACCGCGCCGGCCGGCGCGGCGTCCCCCCAGACGCCGTCGACCAGCTCCTCCCGCGACACCACCCGGTTCGCCCGGCCGGCCAGCACCGCGAACACCGTCCGCTGCCGGGCCGCCCCCAGGCCGCGCTCCGCGTCCCCGAGCCAGGCCCGCACCGGCCCCAGCAACCGCACCCGCAGCGCGTCGTCGTCGATCGGCATCCCGTCGCCTCCCCCCGCTCGTCCTACGCAGCATGGCCACGCACGGTGGGTCCACACGGTTCAGAATCCAGAGGGTTTCACCCGTTCGGACGATCTTGGCGGATGGGTCGCGGTGGATCGACAGGTCGGTGACAGGTACGGACGGGCAGACCTGCGCCCGCGACCTGTACCCGCGCCCCCGCACGTGGTGGGCTCGGGTCGTCAACTGGTGAGGGCTCCCGGAGGAGCGGCGCCCCGGTTCCCGTACGGAGGTGCGATGATTGTGCGGCCCGACGGGGACGGAAGTCGCGTGGCGGACGGTTCCACGCGGGAGAGGTTCGCGGGCGACCTGTTCCTCGACCTGGCCGACAAGGGGTGGCTGGTGGTCGAGCGGGGCGAGGCCGAGCGGGTCGTCGCCGAGCTGCTGCGCACCCTGGAGGTCGTCCGGTCCCGCGTGCAGCGGCTGGAGGTGTCGCGCCGGCTGCGCGAGGCGTCCGTGGACGACCTCTCGCCGGACGTGGCCCAGTTCGCGGTCGACATGGTGTTCGCCGAGCAGGTGACCGCGGGCACGTGGGAACGCGCGCTCGTCGAGCTGCCCAAGTACGTGGAGGCGTTCCGGATCGCCGCGCGCAACGCCGAACGGGCGAGCGCCGAACGAGCCCGCGAGCGGTGAGCAGGCCGGAGGGGATCGCCACCTCGGACCTGTGCGCCGAGCTGACGGCGGCGGGCGTCGAGCTCCAGCGGTACCGCACCCTGGGGGACGACGCGACCGCCGACCTGATGCTGGCGTGGATCGACGCCCTGCTCGACGAGTGGAACCGCCGCGCGGGCTGGTGAGCACAGCGCCGGCCGTCGACCCCCGGAGGGGTGTGGACGGCCGGCGAGGGGTGCGCCCGCGCGGTCGAGCCGCTGCCGGGCGCCCCCTCCGCGTCAGGGCAGGTCGGCCAGCACACCGCTGACGTTGAGCAGCTGCGCGCACCCCGACGCCTGCTGGCCGCTCGCGGGCGTGCCCGGCTTGGCGCAGGTCACCGCGGCGGTGACGGTGCCGTTCTCCGGGATGTCGATGGGCGTCACCCAGTGGTAGTCCTGGTTGCGGAACGTCTCCAGGGCGATCGTGGTGATGGTGCGCTCGCCGAACGCGATGGTGAGCACGCCCTCGTCGCCCTGGTGGTTGGCCAGCACGATGTCGCTGATGTGGAACATCTTGCCGTCGGGCACCACGTACGTGCCGGTGGCCTGCTGGCCGGGCGCGGTGGTGACCTGGATGGTGGCGGAGCCCTGCCGACCGGGGCCGAACGCCGTGCCCTGCCCCTGTCCCTGTCCCTGTCCCCGCTGGCCCGGCTGGGCCTGGCCCTCGCCCTGCCCCTGGCCCTGGCCCTGGCCCTGCGGCTGGTCCGCCGGGGGCGCCTGGGCGTCGCCCGCCTGCGCGATCTCCTGCGCCCGCTCGTCGGTGGCCTCGCGGGCCGCGCTGCGCACCGCCGGGCGCACCAGGAACAGCCACAGCAGCAGCAGCGCCAGCAGCGCCGCGAGCACGGACAGCAGCCAGCGGGCCAGGACCGGCAGCTGCACCAGCTCCGCCGCCAGGTCGTGCTCGTGCCGCTCCTCCGCGGCGAGCGCGACGACCTCCAGCCGCACGGGCCACACCAGGGGCTTGCCGAACCACAGCAGCTTGGCCACCCGCACGCGCAGTTCGAGGTCCGCCTGACCGCCCGGTTCCACTGTGGACGGACGCGGGGGCGTGGCGTACCGGAGGTGGTCGTCCTTCTCCGGCACGGCGACGGTCACCGACACCGGCGTGTTGCCCTCGTTGCGCACCTCGACGCGGTAGCGGGCGCTGCGCCAGGCGCGGCGGCGCCGGGGCACGACCCGGACGCGCTGCGCGGCGAACGGCGCGACCACGACGGTGGTCTCGGTGACCACCGCCGAGTCCGGCCGCTCGACGGGCAGCACGCGCACCGCCAGCGGCACCTCGCCCGCGCGCACCAGGGGTGAGCGCGGTGGCCGCAGCACCAGGGAAACCTGCTCGGACGTGCCGGGGAACAGCGAGAGCCGCCCCGGTTCGACGGTGGTCCACGGGGCGCAGTCGCCCACCACCTCGAACTCGTACGCCTCGACGATGTCGCTGTCGTTGCGCACCGTCATCGTGGTGCGGGTCTCCTGACCGGGCGTGACGCCCACGGTGGGGAGACCGAACTCGGTCGTTGTGGTCACCCGGCGAACCGTAGGGAGGTGAAATCCCGGGCCGGCAGGGAGAAAAGGGCACGGTGCGGGCAATCCCGTGCACCGGGAACCCCGTGCCGCTGCCCGTGCGCCCACCCCGCCAGCACGATGGTGGCACGACGGTGTTCAGGAGGGGTGCCATGAGCAGAATCCCGGTGGCCGTGTACGCCGAGGACCCGGTGCTGCGGGTCGGCGTCACCCAGCAGCTGCGCCCGCGGCCCGAGGTGGAGGTGCTGCGGCCGGACGAGGAGTCCCGCGCGGTCGTGGCCCTGGTGGTCGTGGACCAGGTCGACGAGGGCACGTCCCGGCTGCTGCGCCGCCTGAGGCACGCGGAGGAGACGCGCACCGGCCTGGTGGTGGGGCGCTTCGACCACGACTCGTTGCAGACCACGATCGACTGCGGCGTCGCGGGCGTGCTGCGGCGCGCGGAGGCCGACCAGGACCACCTGGTGCGCCTGGTGACCGCGCTGGCGCGCGGCGAGTCGGTGCTGCCGGGCGACCTGCTGGGCAGGCTGCTGGACCACGTGGGCCGGTTGCAGCGCAGCGTGCTGGACCCGAACGGGCCGTCGCTGTCCACGCTGACCCCGCGCGAGGCGGACATGCTGCGGCTGGTGGCCGAGGGTTTCGACACCGCCGAGATCGCGGCGAAGACGTCGTTCTCCGAGCGGACGGTCAAGAACGTGCTGCACGAGGTCGCCACGAGGCTCCACCTGCGCAACCGCGCGCACGCCGTCGGTTTCGCCATGCGGCACGGCCTGATCTGACCGGGTTGCCCGAACGGGCCACCGGTCTTCCCGCGTCGTGCCCGCCGGGACCTCGGTGCGGCGGCCCGTTCCCGACGACGATTCCGGCGACTGACGGAGGTGGAGACCTTGGTGGGATGGCTGCGGAACCCGCACCTGGCCACGGCAACCGCGCTGGTGCTGCTGTGCGGTGCGGTCGTGGTGGTGGCGCACGGGGGCGCCACGTCGGCGGCGGCGCAGGAGGAACCGCCCGCGGCGGGCCGGATCGCCTACGCGGGCACCGGGCACCGCAGCCTCGGCGCGGTGGCGGCCCCCGTGCCCGACCAGCTCCGCGCGAGCGACCCGCTGCTCGGCGCCGGGCCCGCGCACCACGACGACCGGCCGTCCGCGCGCGGCGGGCTCGTGGTGTTCACCAGCCTGCGCGACGAGCCCCGGCCCCAGGTGTACGCGCGGGCCGGGGACGGCGCGGTGCGGCGGCTCACCGAGGGCCGTGACGCGGGCCGCCCGAGGCTGTCGCCGGACCTGCGGTCGGTGGTGTTCGACTCCGCCGAGGGCGGGCAGCGCGACCTGTGGCGCGTCGGCGTCGACGGCACCGGCCTGACCCGGCTCACCGACACGCCCCACGACGAGACGTCGCCGTCGTTCTCGCCCGACGGCGCGCAGGTCGTGTTCTCCGCCGACCCCGACGGCGACGCCGAGCTGTACCGGCGGCCGGTGGCGGGCGGCGCGACCACCCGGGTCACCGACGAACCGGTGGGCGCGGCCGTCGAACCCGCGTGGAACCCGGTGGACGGCCGCATCGCCTACACCCTGGACAGCGGTGACGGCACCCGGTGGCTGCGGCTGGTGGGCGACGACCCGGCGGCGGGCGTCCCGCTGCTGGGCGGCGGGCAGGCGGAGTGGCGCGGCCGGTCGCCCGAGTGGCTGCCCGACGGCACGCGCCTGCTGTTCCTCAGCCTCGACCAGGTGTGCTCGTGCCCGGCCGACCCGAACGTGGAGAAGGTCTACCGCGCCGACACCGCGCCCGGCGTGCCGGTGGTCGCGCCGCCCGACCTGCTGCTGGCCGAGGACCGCGTCGTCGGCGCGCCCACGTGGCTGGTGGACGCGGGCGGCGAGCAGCTCGTGGTCGGCCGCACCACCGCGCCGACCCGCTCCACGGCGGGCCTGCTGGACGTGCGCCCCGACGGGGCGGACCCGCGCGACCTCGGCGTGCCCGTGCTGCGCGAGGACCCGGAGGCGGTGAACGACCCGAACCTGCTGTTCCGCCCGCGCCCCGGCTTCGACCCGTGGACGCAGCGGCAGTCCTACTCGCCCGACGGGCGCACGATCGCGTTCAGCCGCTTCGAGGACGGCGAGGGCGGGCGCGTGCAGCGCGTGTGGCTGGTGGACGCGGACGGCGGCAACCCGCGCCGGCTGCCGGTGGCCGACCGCGCGGCGACGGACTGGGAGTTCGACGCCGCGTGGTCCCCGGACGGCCGGTCCCTGGCCTTCGCGCGCCGGACGCCGGGAGGGGTGCGCCCGGCGGGCGGGCCGAGCCGCGTGGTGGTCGTCGAGGTGGCGACCGGCGCGGTGACGGGGCGCCTGCTGCCGCCGCCCGGCGCGGCCGACCAGGAGGACACGCAGCCCGCGTGGTCCCCGAACGGCCGCACGCTGTCCTTCACCCGCGGCCGGGTGTTCGACGGGCCGACCGCCGAGGTGCGGGACAACCACGTGTGGACGGCCCGCGCCGACGACCTGGGCGGGCAGCGCGACGTCTCCGCCGCGGTGTGCGGCTTCGACTGCGAGGTCACCGACGACAGCTCGGCGTTCAGCCCGGACGGCCGCACGCTCGTGGTCAACCGGGAGGCCGACGGCGTGCTGCTGGTGTCCCTGGCGGACGACGGCTGCACCGTGCTGTTCCCGCGCGGCCGGGACACCTGCGCCGAGCCGCTGAGCGCGCCGGGCGGGCCGTTCCAGCCGCGCGACGCGGCGTTCTCGCCGGACGGGTCGCGGGTCGTGCTGACCGCGCGGCGCGCGGGGGACGCGCGGTCGCCGGAGGAGCTGCTGGTGGTCGACGTCGGCACGGGCGCGGTCACGCGGATCACCGCCGACCTGCCCGGCCGGCAGAAGGAGCCGACGTGGCAGCAGTCCGTCGACCTCGCCGTGCTCGCCCCGGCGGACCTGCCCGACTCGGAGACCGGCGCCACGACCCGGCTGGAGGTGGAGGTGGTCAACCGGGGGCCGGCCACGTCGCCGGGCAGCGCGCTGACCGCGTCCGTGCCGGGCGGCGTGCGGCCGGTCGCGCTGCGCCCGGACCGGGGGGCGTGCGACGTGGCGGGGGTGCGCTGCGACCTCGGCGTGCTGGCCCCCGGTGACGTGGTGCGGGTGTCGGTCGAGCTGGTGGGCGTGGTGGCCGGTCGGCACGAGCTGACGTGGTCGGTCGCGGGACCGGTGCTCGACGCGCTGCCCACCGACAACGCCGCGACCACCGCCGTGCCGGTGCGCGACCCCGCGCCCGCCCCGCCGCCGCCTCCCCCGCCGCCCGCGCCGCCCGCTCCCGCGCCGCCGCCCGCCGCCGGGCCGTCGTTGACCGTCGTGGTGCAGCCCGACCCGTCGTACGTGGGCGGGCGCACGACGGCGACGTACGCGGTCCGCAACGGCGGTGGGGGCCTGGCCACCGGCCTGCGGCTGGACTGGCAGCTGCCCGCGCGGGTGCCGGTCGCGGCCCTGCCGCCCGGCTGCTCGGTGACCGGCTGCCCGGTGCTGCCCGACCTCGCGCCCGGCGCGGCGCAGGTGGTGCAGGTGGTGCTCGCGCCGGACGCGCCGCTCCAGGCCGTCGCGCGCGGCGTGCTGCGCACCACCGGCACCGACGCGAACCCGGCCGACAACACCGCGAGCGCGCCGGTGCGCGTGCTGCTGCCCAGGATCGTGGCCGTGCCGCCGATCGGCGAACCCGGGTTCGTCACGTCCGTGCGGGGCCTGGACTTCCCGCCCGGCGTGCCCGTGCGGTTGACGTGGACGCCCGGCATCACCGCGGCGGCGGCCCCCGTGCTGCCGCGCGCCGACGGCGGGTTCGCCGCGCAGCTGCTGATCCTCGGCAAGGACTCGACCGGCCCGCGCACCATCACCGCGGCCGGACCGGGTTTCCGGTCCGCCACCACGCCGTTCCTGGTGGTGCCGGGCTCCATCCAGCCACCGGACGTGGTGCGGCGCCGGTGACCCGGGACGACGACGGAGGAGGTGTCGGGTGATCCACGAGGTGGACGAAGCGATGCGCAAGCTGTTCGCGGCCGGCGACGTGCCGGGCGGCGGCGGTGAGCTGGCGTTCGACCCGCCCACGACGGACTGGGTGGCGCGGCGCAACGCGCCGACGGTCAACGTGTTCCTCTACGACATCCGCGAGGACCTGACTCGGCGCTCGACCGGCTCGCTGGCCGTGCACGAGGACGAGCACCTGGTGGGCCACCGCCGGCCGCCCCGCTGGTTCCGGCTGTCCTACCTGGTGACCGCGTGGACGAACCGGTCGCAGGACGGGCACCGGCTGCTGTCGCAGGCGCTGGCGTGCCTGGTCGCGACCAACCGGCTCCGGGCGGAGTGGCTGTCCGGGTCGCTGGCCGACCTGGACCTGACGGTCGGCGTCGAGGCGGGCGGCGCGGTGTCGGAGGGCCGGGCCGCGACCGACGTGTGGTCGGCGCTCGGCGGTGAGCTGAGGCCGGCGATCAACGTGGTGGTGACCGCGCCGGTCGTGGGCACGCTCGCCCCGGCCGCGCCGGCCGTGGACGGTCTGGTGCTGGTCGGCCCGTCCGGCGACGAGGGGCGCAGGCTGCGCTACGACGAGGCGGGGACCTCTGGCGGGGCCGGCGGGGTAGGCGGGTCGGGTGTCGGGTTCACCGCGCCCCGACCGCGTCCGCTGCCCGCCGACCGCCGCCGCCACGCGGGCCCGATCCGATGACGGCCGAGGTGGTGAGCGCGGATCGGGCAGGCCCTGTGAGTCCGGCGGGTCCGGCAGGTCCGGCAGGTCCGGCGGGCGCGGGTCGCGTGGCCGCCGCCGGGGCGGGAGGCGGCCCGGCGCGGACCGGGACGGGCGCGGCCGACCTCGCGTACCTGTGGGGCCGGTTGGGCGCGGTCGAGCAGAGGGTGCGCCGGGTGGTGGCGGTGCGCGCGGAGGGTGATCCGCTGCCGGACGACCCGCACCGCGGCCTCTACCTGACCGCGGACGTCGTGCGGCGCATCCTGGACGAGCCGCGGCGGCTGGGCGAGCCGCCCGAGGACGACCCGGAGCTGGCCGCGCTCGCCGCGCTCGCCCCCGACGGCGGCCCCCGGCTGCTGCGGCTGGCCCGGCGGTTCGACCTGACGCCGCTGGACGTGGAGTTCCTGCTCGTCGCGCTGGCACCGGACGTCGACGCCCGGTTCGAGCGGCTCTACGCCTACCTCAACGACGACGTCACCCGCCGGCGGGCCACGGTCGGGCTGGCGCTGGAGCTGTGCGGGCTGCCCCCGGCGGCCCCGGCCCGGTTCCGGTTCGCCGCGTCCGCGCCACTGGTGGCGGGCGGGCTGGTCGAGGTCGTCGACGGCGGCCTGCCCGCGCTGTCGCGGGTGCTGCGGGTGCCCGACCGGGTCGTCGCGCACCTGCTGGGCGCGGACGAGCCGGACCCGGTGCTCGCCGGCGCCGCCCGCGTGGTGCCGGCGGGCGGCGACCCCGGCCCGGACCACCGGCTCGGGGCCGCGCTGCGGGCCGGGGTGTCGGTGGTCCACCTGCGCGAGCGCGACGGGGACGGCGGGCGGGTGGCGTGCGACGCGCTGTCCGTCGCCGGGCTGGGCGCGGTGGTGCTCGACGCCCCGGCACTCGCCGCCGCGGCACCGGGCCCGGCGGGGACGCCGCTGGTCCGGGCCGCCGTCCGGGAGGCCCGGCTGCGCGGCGCGGGCGTGGTGCTCGGCCCGCTGGACACCCTCGTGCCCGACCACGTGGGCGTCGTGCGCGACCTCGTCGCCCTCGCCGGCGACGTGCCGCTCCTGCTGCACGGCCGGGGGCACTGGGACCCGTACTGGACCGCGACGCCGGTCCCGTCGGTGGACGTGCCGTCCCCCGACCCCGGGCAGCGGGCCCGGTGGTGGGCGGGGGCGTTGGCGCGGGCGACCGGGACCACCGCGGACGACTCGCTGGTGGCGGCGCTGTCGGGCTACCGGCTCGGCGCGGACGAGGTGACCCGGGCGGTGGACGTCGCGGCGGGGCTGGCCGTGCTGGAGGACCGCCCGGTGGGCCTGGGGCACGTCCGCGCCGGCGTGCGCGCCCAGAACGGGGCCGGGCTGGAACGGCTGGCCCGCCGCATCACGCCCGCCGTCGGCTGGGACGACCTGGTGCTGCCCCCGCCCACCCGCGCCCAGCTCGACGAGCTGGTGGTGCGGGCCCGCTACCGCGACCGCGTGCTCGGGCAGTGGCGGATGCGGCCCGGCGGCGGCCGGGGGCGCGGGGTGGTGGCGCTGTTCGCGGGCGAGTCGGGCACCGGCAAGACGATGTCGGCCGAGGTGGTCGCCGCCGAGATCGGCATGGACCTGTACGTGGTGGACCTGTCGTCGTTGGTGGACAAGTACATCGGCGAGACGGAGAAGAACCTGGAGCGGATCTTCACCGAGGCGGCGGGCGTGCACGGGGTGCTGCTGTTCGACGAGGCGGACGCGGTGTTCGGCAAGCGGTCGGAGGTCAAGGACTCGCACGACAAGCACGCGAACACCGAGTCCGCGTACCTGTTGCAGCGCATGGAGTCCTTCGACGGCATCGCCGTGCTGACCACGAACCTGCGGTCCAACGTGGACGAGGCGTTCACCCGCCGCATCGACGTGGTCGCGGACTTCCCGGTGCCCGACGCGGAGCAGCGGACCGCGCTGTGGGACCGCTGCCTGGGCACCGCCATGCCCCGCGCCGACGACCTGGACCTGGCGTTCTGCGCCGAGCGCTTCGACCTGGCGGGCGGCTCGATCCGGGCGTGCGCGGTGACCGCCGCCTACCTGGCCGCCGCCGCCGACCGGCCGGTGGCCATGGCGGACGTCGTGGCGGCGATCCACCGGGAGTACCGCAAGCTCGGCCGGCTCGTGCTGGAGAACGAGTTCGGACCGTGGTGGCAGGACCGGCCCTGACCGGCACAGGACGCAGGAGGAGCACGTGACGCACGCACACCACCATCACCACCACGGGCCGGAGCGCGACGACCCCGTGCCGGGCGTGGACCGCCCGGCCGACCGGACCGGCGACCTGCTGCGCGTCCAGCGCACCGCGGGCAACACGGCGGTCGCGCGGATGGTCGAGCTGGCCCGGGAGGCCGAGGCGGCGGGCGGGCGGGCCGCCGGGCAGCCGCCGGCGGTGCAGCGGTCGGCCGTGCACGACGTGCTGGACCGGCCGGGCACGCCCCTCGACAGCGGCACCCGCACCGAGATGGAGGCGCGCCTGGGCGCGGACTTCTCCGGCGTGCGGGTGCACGCCGACACCGCGGCGGCCCGTTCGGCGGAGGAGGTCGGCGCCCGCGCCTACACGTCGGGCGAGCACGTGGTGATCGGCCGGGGCGGCGGGGACCGGCACACGCTGGCGCACGAGCTGACGCACGTGATCCAGCAGCGGCAGGGCGCGGTGTCGGGCACGGACACCGGCGACGGCCTGCGGGTGAGCGACCCGTCGGACCGGTTCGAACGCGCCGCCGAGGCCAACGCCACCAGGGCGCTGAGCGCCCCGGCCCCCGACCCGCACCACCACGTGGACCGGCACGCCGGTCACGCCGATCAGGCCGGTCAGGCCGGTCAGGCCGGTCACGCGGACCACGGCGGCCAGGCGGACCACGGCGGCCAGGCGGACCACGGCGGTCACGGCGGCCACGACCACGGGGCGGGTGGGCCGGCCGTGCAGCGCACCCCGGCGACGTGGAGCCTGGAGCAGTCCGTGCGGGACGCGGCCGGCGAGCGGATACCCAACCCCAGGCGGTCCCAGTGGCCGGCCATCGCCCGGCGGGTCGCCGACTACTCGAACCTGCCCGCCGCCGACTTCACCGCCCGCGGGCTCCTGCTGGCCGAGTTGCAGGTCGCGATGGACGACTGGGAGCGCAACCAGGCCAGTCGCCTCACACCGGACCTCCACCGGGAGCAGACCGCGCGCCGGGCGACCATCATCAGGGGCCTGCGCCAGCTGGTGACCGGCGAGGTGAACGAGGTGAACGCACTGCGGCGGCAGGCCGGCGGCGAGTCGCTGGCCCGGACCCCGACCCCGGAGGAGCGGCCGCAACCGGCGCGGAGCGCGCCGATGGGCATCGGCATCCCCGGCGCGTCCGGCTCGGGGGCCGGCCGGCCGCGCTTCGACAGCGACGAGGACGACGACAACGGCCGTCGGCCGCTGCCCGCCAACGAGAACGTCAGCATCACCGCGTTGGACAGGCGCTACCAGAACGTGCCCGCGCTGCCGCCCGTGGTGCAGCTGCACGGCCACCTCACCCGCCCCGACAACCGGGAGGGCATCCACGAGGAGGGCCTGACGCGCGCCGGCGGCCAGGGCATCGGCCTGCCCGAGGACATGGGCGGCAGGCCGGGCGAGGGCGACCCGAACAACATCTACGTGCTGTCGGGCTCGCCCAACAGCACGGCCACCACGTTCGTCGCCCAGGACCTCGGCGACTACGCCCCCATCGGCGTGGTGAGCGGGCAGGGCGTGGCCTTCGACCGGGACGCGAACTACCGCGGTTCCGGCGCGTACACGCACGCCGGGGACGCGCCGCCGGTGCGCGACAGCGACGACGGGGACACCGGCCCGTTCTCCTTCACCCTGCCCGCGACGCCGACGACGCGGTCCGGCATCGCCGCCTTCATCAACCGGAGGCTGCCGCCGAACGCCCAGCTGAGCGAGGCCGAGGCCGTGCTGCGGGTGGAGGCGGAGCTGTACCGGCGCTTCCGGATGAACGTGGCCGAGTAC
>NZ_JBPKJK010000057.1:0-52643 GCF_051756985.1 Saccharothrix sabaoui | reverse complement strand
AACGACATGACGTCCGGGCGGAAGCGGGTGCCGCTGTTCGTCGGGTTGGTGCCGGCCACGCCGTTGGTGTGGATGCCGGTCACGCACCAACCGCCGCACAGGCCGGGGCTGACGGAGTTGTAGTGGTACACCGGGGAGCCGCTCTGGCCGCCCGCCGTGTCGATCCAGTACCAGAGCTTGTTGGCCGTCTGCGAGTAGGTGGTGTCGCTGTCCCACCACATGGTCCCGAAGGGCTTGTCGCCCGGGTAGCCCTCGACGTAGAAGGTCTGGTTGACCAGGTTCTCGGCGGTGTTGTACCACCAGCCGAACCAGCCGGTGGAGTTGCCGATGTCGCAGGTCAGCTTGACCAGGCCGTAGTCGTGGTCGGACGGGTAGCCGTTGATCCAGGCGGACGTGGTCCACACGTCGTTGATGCCGCCGCTGCACGAGCCGAACGGCGCGTTGTTGCCGGTGCGGCCGGGCGTGACGGTGTAGGAGGTCACCCAGCTCCCGCCGTAGTGCACGCAGTGCCCGGCGGTGACCAGGACGTCGCGGCTGAGCATGAAGCCCGTGCAGCCGCCCTGGTTGGTGGACAGGTGCGCGATCGCGCCCCACGGGTAGGTCGTGGGCACACCTTCCTGCACCCGACCGTCGGCCCCGATCACCGAGTTGGTGCCGACGGAACCCGGCTCCTCCTTGGCGGTGTCCTCGGTCTTGAGGTTGTTCCCGGACCGGCCGGCGGTGGACCGCAGCGCGGCGGCCGCCGCGGCGGGCAGCGCCACGGTCTTGCCGGCGCCGTTGACCATCGTGACGCCCTCGGGCTTGGGCGCCGCGACGGCGGTGCTCAACGCCGACGGCACCAGGGCCGACACCGCGACGAGCGCCAGTGTCAGCGTGGCGATTCTCCGGGATCTGGCAGTGCGCATGATCTGCAAGTTCGTCCTTCCCCGATGGCGGCGGCGGTCGCCACTCACGCTGATGAGAGGTCGACCCCGGGTCGGGAAATACGCGAACGGCGAGAACCGGCCCCGCGACGTGGAAAGTTGCTCCGCTCAGCGGAACCCGCGCCGCCACCTGCCTACCGTGCCTGGTCGGATGATCCCTCGACCACGGCTCGACCCTGTCGGTGACCTTGGACGTCGTCGGCCGAAGTCCCGCCCAGCACCCTCACCGACCAGGCTCCGCTGATCGTGGCCCGCTTCGCCGAGGTCGAGCGCAGCGCGATCCCCAAGGCGCACGCCGACGCCGAATGGGTCGAACTGGACCCGCTGTTGCCCGATCCCGCGTGCCTCGGTGGTCGGGCTGGGCGGTGGATGATCACTGCAACCGGATGATCGTGGACGCGATCCCGTACGTGGTCGACAACGGCATCACGTGGCGGGTTGTCGCGAATATCCGGTACCGGTCGCAGCGGTCCGGCGCTTCACTGGTGCGCATGGACGACCTGCCCGAGGAGCTGCGCGAACGGCTGCTGCGGCTCAACGCCGACCTGATCGTCGATCTGCTCAGACCTGACGAGGCGATTTGGCTGGCCTGCGATCTGCTCGTCGCCGGTGTGGAGAGTCCCGCGTTGCTCGAACTGGCCGGTGAACCGCCCTCCCGCTTCACCCTCGCCGACGCGGTGCCACTTGTCCGACGGACGCTGGCCGAGCTCGGCGTCGAGCCCGTGGACACGTCTCGGGCTCCCTGGGTCGTCGCCCGTGACGTGTCCCGCCGGATGATCGCCGGAGGTCTGCTGCCCGAAGACGGTGCACGCTCGCTGTGGGGTTTGTGGTGGTCCTGCGACAACGCGAGGGAGATCGGCCTGATGCTCCAGCCGCTGGAAGCCTGGGACGAGACGCTGCCGCAGCACCGCGACGAGGAGGCGATCAGGGCTGAGATGCGGAAGCTCGCCGAGGGAATCGTTCGTGCCGCCAACGCGCGCCTTGCCGCTGGTGGCGTGGTCGAGCCGTGACCCGGCGGCGGGCTCCGAAAGCGTCACGGGGCTGGTGGTAAGGCCGGTTCTGATCGTTCCCGGCTCCGGAGAACGCTGTTCCGAACCGCGGTCAGCGAGACGCGTGAGCGGCCACGCCGAGGACCGCAGGAGTGCGAGAACTGCCGGTGGTCGGCACCGAGGCGCTCGGCCATCGGCCGCACCGACTTGCGCTTGCCGTCCGAAGAGCGACGAGGCCGGACCGCACCTGCGGGGGACGATCACGTGGCTGAGGACCTCGGCCCCAGCCACGTGATCCGAACCCCGAACAGCTCCTGGAACGCGCCCCGACGCGCTCATCCTCGACGAGCTGCCGGCCGACGCCCGACAGCCGAGGTCTTCCGGGCGGGGCGGGCGCTAGACGATGGTGTACCCGCCGTCGGCCAGCAGGAGCGCGCCCGTGACGTAACTGGACCGCGGCGAGGCGAGGAAGAGGATGACCTCGGCGATCTCCCTCGGCTCGCTCATGCGCCGCAGCGCCGTGGTGGTGGCGGCGTTGTCGTGGACGGCGTCCCCGAACAGGTTCATCACGGTCCCGGTCGTCACCCCGCCCGGCGCGACGGAGTTGACCCGCACGCCGCTCATGCCGAACTCGACGGCCCAGTTGCGGGTCAGGGACTCCAGGGCGGCTTTGGTCGCGCCGTAGGCGGCGGCGTTGTGGACCGGTGACACGGCGGCGATCGTCGAGACGTTGACGATCGCGCCCGCGCCCTTGGCGACCATGGCGGGCGCCAGCGCCGCGGTGAGGTGGAACGGCGCGAGGACGTTGACCGCGAGTAACTCCTCGAAGCCCTCGCGGGTCTGGTCGGCGGTCGACGCGAACGGGTAGATGCCCGCGTTGTTCACCAGCACGTCCACCTCGCCCGCCGCCGAGGCGAGCTCCCGCACGCCCTCCGCGGTGGCCAGGTCGGCCCGGACGAACCGCGCGGTCCCGCCGTCCGCCTTGATCTCGGCGACGACGTCCGCGCCGCGCGTGGCGTCCCGGCCGTGGACGATCACGCTCGCGCCCTCGCGGGCGAACAACTTCGCGGTCTCGTGGCCGATCCCGGCGGTGGCGCCGGTGACGAGCGCGACCTGGTTGCGCAGTTCCACGGGTGTACTCCCTCTCAGTTCGACAAAAGGCGCAGGAACGTACGCCGCGCCGAACCCCGTTCGCAAGCCCCGGCGACGAATCAGCGCGGCGCTACCCCTACGACATCGAAAACCTGGATGCGTGCTTGATCAGCCACACCGTGTGTTGTCGATTCTTGTTGAGTTATGTCCGGGCAGAGTGGTCCAGGGTCCTCAAAGGGCGGACCGCACCCGGCCGATCCCGCTGCTCGACGCCCCCTTGCCGCCCGGTCCCCCAGGGTTCCGGCCGGGACCTGGTCGCGGTGGACGGCACGGTCCGTGTCCGGCGGCACTCGTCTTCACCGCCCGGTCGTGGACGCCCTCACCCGCACGGTCGGTTTCCCCCGCTGTCGGCAGCGGGCGGGGCATCGGCTGCCTACCGTCGACCGTGTCGGCATCGGCGGCACGGGTACGGAGGCGGGGATGGTCGTCAAGTGGTTCGGCAGGGCATCGGCGGTCGTGGCGGCGGGGTTGCTGCTGACCGGTCTGCCGGGTGCCGGCCCCGCGGGGGCGGTGCAGCAGAACCGGGTGGTGTACTCGATCGAGTTCGCGGACCCGGGCGAGTCCGGGGACCCCGAGCCGTACGGGGCGGTGGTCCTGCGGTTGCCCGACCAGGACAGGTTGCTGTGGCGCCAGGGACGCACCGAGGACGTCCCGTCCGCGTGGCGCTACCCGGCGACCGGTTTCGCCACGCAGGAGGTGGCGTTCGACGAGGACGTCGTCGAGCAGGTGTGCGCCTACGTCAGCGAGCGCGACGAGGACTCCGACGACCACCTCGCCGGCGGCTGCCTGCCCTACCGCGGCCACCACGAGCCCTACGTGGTCGAAGGTGAGGACGGTCGCGTGACCGTCCACCTCTACGGCATCGGCTGACCGGACCCCGCACCGACCGGGCGAGGCGCCGGGACACCCCCACCGGATACGACGACCATCCACTTCCACCGGGAGAAGACAATGACCACTACCGCGTCCAAGGTGTTGTTGACCGGCCTGCTCCTCGCGGCCGCCGGTGTGCTGGCGCCGGGAGCCGCGACGGCCGCACCCGCGCCGAAGGACTTCGGCGACTGCATGGACATCGCCGTGGGCGAGCACGACGCCGACCCGTGGATCGCGCACGACGCCTGCACCGCCGCCGAACTGACCACCTGCTACCGCATCCTCCGCGACGCCTACGGCCGACAGCCCTGGGCGCTGGAAGCCTGCCAGGCCCGAACCGACTGACCGCCCGCGACGGTCAACGGGCAGCGATCCGGCCTCGCCCGTGCCGGGCGCGCCGCACCGACCGGTGATGCGCCCGGCACCGGCTACGTCCTCACCCTCGCTCGGCGTGCCCCTGGAGGCCACGGGCAGGCGCGATGACGCACTCGCCCACCTCGACCTCGCCCTGGACGTCCGCCGCGAGATCGAAGACCGCTGGGGTGAAGCGGAAACGCCGATCAAGCGCGGTGACGTCCTGGTCGGCGACGACCAGTCGGCGGCGCGCACCTCGTGGCCGGCCGCTCTTGCCGTCCTCGACGAGTTCGGCGGCCCGGGGGTGGACGACGTGCGCGGCCGCTTGAACTCGGTGCCCCCTCCGCGTTCGGCTCCGACCGGAGCGGAGGTCACGCCGGCGGCTTCGACGCCTTGAGCCCGTAGAGCAGCGGTATGCGGGGCTCGTCCTCGGGCAGCGCCCACCAGCCGCCGCTCGTGCGGACCATGTGGGGCCAGCGCGGCCACGGCAGCGTGTCGGTCTCGATCAGCGCGTCGATCCTCAGGCCGGCGCGCACGAGCGCGGTGACGACCTCCCCGATCGAGTGCATCCATTCGTAGGAGACCGTGTCCGAGCCCAACGCCGGGCCGTCGGTGTAGGTGTGCGTGGAATCGCTCATGGTGGCGCCACGCCCCTCCAGGTAGTCGTGGCGCAACAGCAGCTCGGGCCCCTCACCGGGGCCGGGTTCAGGACCGAGGGCGTTGAGCAGGGGGTGGAACTCGGCGATGTGGACGAAGCCACCGGGCTTGAGCAGCCCGACCAGCACCTCCGCCCAGCGCGCGAGGTCGGGCAGGTAGCACAGGGCCCCCTTGCCGGTGTACACGACGTCGAACCGCCCGGCACCCAGGTGGGCGACGGCGTCGTGGACGTCGGCGTGGACGTAGTCGATCCCGACCCCTTCCTCCGCCGCGATCCGCCGGGCCTCCTCGACCGAAGCCGCGGAGAAGTCGAGCCCCGTGACCCGCGCACCTCGTCGTGCCGGCGCGAGGGTCTCGATCCCGATGTGGCACTGGAGGTGGACCAGCTCCCGTCCGGCGAGGTCACCGAACGCGTCCCACTCGAACGGCGCGAACCAGCCCTGTGGGTCCCGCCGGCCGATCGCGTAGAACTCGCTCGCCGCGTGGACCGGTGTCCGCGCGTCCCAGTTCGCCCGGTTGGCGCGCACCATCCGGTCGACCTCAGCCCCGAAAGTCATGCCCGACACCTACCAGGACAACACGGCCGGCGGGTGGTGCAACGCAACTCGTCACCCGCACGGGGCACTCTCGCGTGGTGCGAACCCGAGTTGCCGAACCTCGTCGCGGTGACCCGGCGGCGCGACGAAGTGTTCGGGGGGACATGCGCCCCGCCACGTTGTGCACACCGACCGGCTTGGTGTGCACCTTGAGCTGTGCCCACGTCCACGCCTCGAACAGCTCGTCCAACGTGCCCGCCCCACCGGGCAACGCCAACACCGCGTCCGACAACCCCGTCATCATCGCCTTGCGTTCGTGCAGCCCCGCGACCACGTGCAGCTCGGTCAGCCCCTCGTGGGCGACCTCCCACCCGACCAACGCCTCCGAACCTGGGCGCACGCTCCCCGATCGAGTGATGGCGACACACCCGGTCAACCCGATTGGGTGACCAGGTGCGCCTCACCCTCGATACCGACCTCGACATCGACGACGCACTCGCCACCCTCTTTCCTCTCCGCCCAGGAAGAAGCCGAGACAGTGGCCGCGGAACTGAGCGGTACCCACGTACCGCCAGTTCATCAGCGGAACATCGGGCGTTCTCCTCGGGCGGCGAAGCCCGATGCCGCTACCTCGAGCAACGCCCAGCCGAGGAACACCAGGAAGACGACCGCGCAGGCCAGCCCGATGGGGTTGGTCCAGGCTCCCCACTCATCGCGGTTCCACGGCAACCCCAGCAACTCGAACAGCGGGATGGTCGGCGCCGGCAGATCGCCCGCTCCCACGAGCAGTGCGCCGGCGAGCACCATCGAACCGGACGCGGCCGCCAGCGGCACCCACACGTTCGCACCGAGCCGATGGCGCCGCCGCACCCCCAACGCCACGAGGCTGGGCAACAGCATGGCCACCGGCCCGATGATCGACAGGGCAAAGGCGACCGTCTCCCACCCGCCCCAGCTCAGTCGCAGGTAGACCGACAGCACCAGCGCCGCGACGTGCATCACCAGATTCCACCCGGGGGCCACACCGTCAGCGTGCGTCACCTCGCGATGGATCACATCGGTAGAACTACGTGTCCCCTCCGGGTCTGTTTTCGAGCTACTGGGGTCTATCTCGTGATCGGCTCTGGCGCACTTCCAGTGGTGACAGAGAGCAGCCGGTCGTTCGTGATCTTGTGATGGATGTCGATTTCCCTGCGGGGGGCGGCATTTCCGGACTGTCGGTTGGTCGTTGGATGGGCGGCGGAGGGCGGTGGTCGCGGTTCGCATCCGGGTTGCCGACGGCAGGGTGGTGAAGGCTTCCGCCCGTTCGGGCAGGTGGCGCACCGCTTCACCCGAGACGTCCTGTAGATCGACACCTGCCGACCAGTGCTGTTCGCACGAGCAAATAGCTCCGTGTCGTTTCGGCTGGTCCGGGCGTAGCTTCGGGCGGTGGCGAACGAATTGACCATCCCGCTCCTGCCCTGTCCCTCCATCGACGAGATCGCGTCGTTCTACGAGATGCTCGGCTTCGAGATCACCTATCGGCAGACGCGGCCGAACCCGCACGTCGCGGTACGACGGGAAGACATCAACCTGCACTTCTTCGGGATGGACGACTACGACCCGGCGCAGTCGTACAGCACGTGCCTGGTCATCGTGGAGGACACCAGCGAGCTGTTCGAGGCCTTCGCGGCGGGGATGCGGTCCGTGCACGGGAAGCTGCTCATCTCCGGCATCCCGCGCATGACCCGGCCGCGGCTGCGCAACGACCGGTACACCGGGTTCACCGTCGTCGACCCGGGCGGCAACTGGATCCGGGTCCACAAGGCCGCCAAGGAACCCGAGGCGCGGACCAAGCTCGCCAAGGCCATGGAGAACGCCGCGAGGCAGGCGGACGCGCACGGCGACGAACGCCAGGGGCTGAAGATCCTGGAAGGGGCGTTGAAGCGGGCGACCGGTGACGAACCGGAGTTCCAGGCGGTGCGGGAGTACCGCGACGAGCTCGTTGAACGGGTCAAGGGGTCCGAGACGCGTCCGGGCGCTTGAGCGCGGCCCTGACCGCGAACACCTGGAGATCGTCCGCGCCCTCGCACCTCCGCCGACACCGGCCTCGGAGCACCCCTTGATGCAGGGGAATCATGCGTTCTTGTGGACGGGAGCGCCGGCGAGTACGCGGAGCAGGGCTTTGATCACGTTCCCCGCCCGGACGGGCGCGGGTGCGCCGGGTGCGTCCACCGGGGTGCGGACGCGCAGCGCGCCGGGGAGCGTGCGGAACAGGAGGGGTGGGGGTAGGCGGAGTGCTTCGCCGTCCACCCCGACGTCGAGCAGTGGCCGGCCGGAGTGGATCTCGAACTGCGGCACCGTCCACTCGCGGTAGCCGTGGAACCTGCCGATCCGACCGGCGACCTCGGCGGCGATCAGGGTCGGCAGGTCCGACGCGCGGTCCACCGCGACGGTGACCACGCCGAGGACGCCGGCGTCCAGTCCCGTCCGGGTGCCGAAGCCGGTCAGGCTCTCGAAGCGGTACGCGCCGTTGGAGACGAGCACGACATCCGCTCGGTCCGCGACCGGGCCGTCGGGTCCGGTGAACCGGAGGTCGGGGCGTTCGGCTCCGGGGCCGAGCAGGTCGGGGAGCCGCTGCGCGGTGGTCGCCAGCTTGGCGTCGCGGTAGTCCTCGGACTGCACGACCGTCGCGTACGCACCGAGCGAGACGTTGTTCACGAACACGCGGTCGCCGAGCTGCGCCAAGTCGACCCGCCGCTCGACCGCGTCGCCGAACGCGCCCAGCGCGGCCGTGACGTCGTCGCGGTCGAGCCCGAGGTCGAGCGCGAAGTGGTTGCGCGTACCGGCCGGCACGCACGCGAACGCGACGTCGTGCCGGCGTGCCACGTCGGCGACCAGCGCCTGGGAGCCGTCGCCGCCCGCCATGCCGAGCACGTCGGCGCCGGCGGCCACCGCCTGTTCGGCGAGTGCGCGGAGGTCGTCGCCGGGGCGGAGCACGACCGGGGTGACGCCGATGTCCCGCGCCGCGTCCTCGATGCCGAACCGCGCTGCTCTTCCGCCGCCGGAGCGCGGGTTCACCAGCAGGACGCCGTGCCGGGCGGGGCGAACGGTGCGGCTGCGGGCCACCGGGGCCGGGTCGCGCCCGACTGCCACCCGTGCCGCGACGCTCGACGCGAGGACGAGTCCGAGCACGGCCGCGATCACCAGGAACGACCTGGTGCCGGGCAGCAGGGTAATCCCGGCCAGTGCCGCCAGGGCCGTCGCCGTCGCGAGCACCCGCGCGGGGCCGCGGCGCACCAGTGCCGACCACGCCGCGGTGACCGCCGCGAAGAGCAGGACCAGCGAGACCGGCAACGCGACCGGGTGGCGCACGAGTGCCGTCGCGACGACCGCGACGGCCCCGGCGAGGGCCGACAGCGCAGCCGCGGCCGCGGCTCTGCGGCCGGTCGAGGGTGGTGGCGGCCGTTCGGTGTCCTCGACGTCCATCGCGCGCTGCCTGTCCATGCCGACCACGGTTCCGGGTGGTCGCGGCGGTCGTCGTCACCCGGCTCGGATGACCTCGGGAGCCTCACCCGGGGCGGGGGATGCGGCACGGCTGTCCCCCGGGCGAGTCTCGGACGTCCACACCGAGCGTGGAGGCACGTCGATGAGCGAAGTCGGGGACGGTGGCGGTGGCGGTGGCGGTGGCGGTGGCGGGAAGGTGCCGCTGACCCGTCACGACCGCGCGCGCAGGGGAAGAGCCCTGCGGGGCAGGGTGCCCCGGGGCCGGCACGCCGAGTTCGATGCCGGTGCCGGTCGGGCCGACCCGTTGGAGTTGTTGCGGAGGCAGGACGGGGACCGCGTGGCGGAGCTGGTGCCGATCCGCTACGGGCGGATGGCCGCCTCGCCGTTCGCGTACTTCCGCGGCGCCGCGCTCCCGATGGCGAGCGACCTGGCGCGGACGGTGGACAGCGGCGTGACCGTGCAGTGCTGCGGGGACGCCCACCTGTCGAACTTCGGCCTGTTCGCCTCGCCGGAGCGACGACTCGTCTTCGACGTCAACGACTTCGACGAGACACTGCCCGGACCGTGGGAGTGGGACGTGAAGCGGCTCGCCACCAGCGTGGAGGTCGCGGGCCGGGGCAGCGGCTACGCACCCGGGACGCGTCGGAGGATCGTGGTCGCGACGGTGGCCGCCTACCGGCGCGCGATGCGCGAGTTCGCCGGTCGGACGTCGCTGCAGGTCTGGTACGCGCACCTGGACGTGGCCGAGATCCGGGGGCGGCTCGGCCCGAAGCGCCACCGGGCCGAGCGCGGGAACATCGGTCGCGCGATCGCCAAGGCGCGCTCCAGGGACCACCTCGGCACGCTCGACCGGTTCGCTGGCCTCGTGGACGGCGAGCCTCGGATCGTCCCGGAACCGCCGCTGGTCGTGCCCGCCGGCGACCTGCTGGGGGCCGGCGCGGACGTCGCCGGGGTCGAGGCGCGGGTGCGGGAGGTCCTCGGCGCCTACCGCGGCAGCCTGGCACCGGAGCGGCAGGTGTTGTTCGACCAGTACAGGTTCGTGGACCTCGCCCGCAAGGTCGTCGGCGTGGGCAGCGTGGGCACCCGCTCGTGGATGCTCCTCCTGCTCGGCGCCGACGCGCGCGACCCGCTGTTCCTCCAGGCCAAGGAAGCCGGGCCGTCGGTGCTGGAGGGGTTCACCCGGCCCAGCGAGTTCGACAACGCCGGCCAGCGGGTCGTCGTGGGGCAACGGCTCATCCAGTCGGTCAGCGACATCTTCCTCGGCTGGGTCCGGGTCGAGTCGGGCCTGGACCACCGCGTGCGGGACTTCCACGTGCGGCAGCTGTGGGACTGGAAGGGCTCGGCGGCGATCGAGACCCAGTCACCGGCGAGCCGGGAGGCCTACGGCGAGCTGTGCGGCTGGACGCTCGCGCGGGCGCACGCCCGCTCCGGTGACCGGATCGCGATCGCGGCCTACCTCGGCTCCGGGGACGTCTTCGACCACGCGGTCGCCGAGTTCGCCGACGCCTGCGCCGACCAGAACGAACGCGATCACGCCGCGCTGGTCGAGGCGATCGGGCGCGGTCGGGTCCGCGCGACGTCCGGGTAGCCGACGAGCGCATCTCATCACCCGCGGGCGAGGAGCGGACGGACGAGAGGGGCGATCGTGGGTGTCGCCCCACCCCCTCGTCGACAGGAGTTCGCCATGGACAGCACGGCAGCAGGTACCGGTACGCCGACCGGCGACCGCGGGACGGCGACCGGTCACCCCGGTGGTGCGGTCGGGACCGGAGCCGCGTGGGCGGGGTGGATCGCGTTCGCCGCCGTGATGACGGTCCTGGTGGGGGTGTTCAACACCATCTTCGGCCTGGTCGCGCTGTTCGCCGTCGAGCAGTACGCGGTGGGTCCGCACGGTCTGCTGGTGTTCAGCCTGACCACGTGGGGGTGGGTCCACCTCGTCGTCGGAGTGGCGTCCGTGGTCGCCGGCGTGTCGCTGACGGGCGGGGCGGTGTGGGCCCGGGGCGTCGTCGTCCTGCTCGTGTCGGTCAACGCCGTCGCGCAGGTGGTCTTCATGCCGGCGCACCCGTTGTGGTCGCTCGTCGCCGTCACCCTCGACGTCGTCGTCATCTGGGCGCTGGTCGTGCACGGGAACGCGGCGGCGAAGGCCTGACGGTCCGGGACCGGCCGAGTCCACCCCCTGCCGAGTCCACCCCGGCCTAGTCCACCCCCGGCCGAGTCCACCCCTGTCGCCCGACCGTCGCGAACCCCGTGGAGGCCACCGTGTCCGAGCCGGACGGGAGCGGCGGGGGGCTGCTCGGTCGGGGTTACCCGACGCTGATGCTCGTCGCGGCGCTGGTCGGGGTTCCGCTGTCCCTGCTCGTCTTCGGTTTCCTGGCGGCGGTGCACTGGCTGGAGCACGTCGTCTGGGAGACGCTCCCGGCGAGCCTGGGTTTCGAGGAACTCCCGGCGTGGTGGCCGATCGTCACCATCGGGTCGGCGGGAGTGCTCGTCGCGCTCGCGGTGAAGCACCTCCCCGGCGGGGGAGGCCACGTGCCGGCCAGGGGCTTCGACGCGAGCCCGACCACGCCCGGTCACGTTCCCGGCACCGTCCTCGCGGCGACCGCGGGGTGGGTGCTCGGCGCCGTGGTGGGGCCCGAGGCGGCGTTGTTCGCGATGGGCGGCGGTCTGGCGCTGCTCGCGGCGAGGGCGGCGAAGGTGCCCGGCGACGCGCGGACGACCGCCGTGGTCGCCGCCTCGGGATCGGCGGCCGCGGTCTCCGCCGCCTACGGCAACCCGCTCGTCGCCGTCGTCATGTACATCGAGGTCGTCGGCCTCGACCGGCGCCGGACGACGCTGCTCGTCCTCCCGTGCCTCGTGTCGAGCGGGGTGGGCGCGTTGGTGTTCACCGGGCTCGGCGGGTGGACCGGCCTGGAGGTCGCCGCGTTGGCCATCCCCCGCCTCGGACCCGCCCGGCTCGACGTCGCCGACGTGGTGTGGACCTTCCCCGTCGCGGCGGTCGTGGCGGCGGCGACGTGGAGCGCCTTCGCCGTCGGACGGAGGACGGCCCGCCTGGCGGCCCGCCGAACCGCGGTGGTCACGGTCGCGGCCGGCCTGCTCGCCGGGGCCGCCGCTGCCGCCTACGCCGTGATCACCGGCCGTTCGCCGGCGGAGGTCGCGCTGTCCGGGCAGGGCCTGCTCCCCGTGCTCGCCACCGAGCCCGGCCGGTGGTCGACGGGGGCGCTCGCGACGCTGCTGGTCTGCAAGTGCCTCGCCTACGCCGTGTGCCTGGGGGCGTTCCGCGGCGGCCCGGTGTTCCCCGCCGTCCTCATCGGCGCGGCCTTCGGCGTGCTGGCGAGCACCGTGCTGGCGAGCACCGCGGTGCCGGGCCTCGGGACGGTTCCCGGGCTGGCCGTCGGCATGGCGGCCGGCGCGGCGGTGACCCGCCTGCCCCTCACGAGCGTCGTGCTCGTCGTGCTCCTGCTGGGCGACGCCGCGGCCGGTCAGGTGCCGGTCGTGATCCTCGCGGCGGTGACCGCGGTGGTCGTCGGCGAACTGCTCTCGACCCTCCTCGGCCGTCGCACGGGGGAAGGACCCCGACGCGGGTAGACCGCACGGGTCGGCGGCGCTCGCCCGCCCCGGCGGACGGTGGCGGGTCGCGCGCGTCGCGGACGTTCAGATGAGACCTCGTTGGCGGGCCACGACCACGGCGTCGCGGCGCTGGCTCACCCCCAGCTTGCGGTATATGCCGCGCAGGTGGGTCTTGACGGTGTTGATGGACACGAACATCGAATCGGCGATCTCCTCGGCCGTGCGCATCGACGGCAGTTCCACCAGCAGCGCCCGTTCGCGGGTGGTCAGGCCCTCGGGTTGGCCGGTGGACGCGGTCGGGACGGTGGTCATCACCGCGGTGGCGAAGCGGTCCAGCCTGCCGAAGCGGCCGGCGCCGCGGGCCAGGAGGTCGCGGACCGGTTTGCCCGCGTTGTAGAACGGGCGCAGCGCGTGCAGGGGCTCGGCCGCGGCCAGGGCCTTGCGCAGGGCGTCGTGGGCGTGCTGGGTGTTGCCCTCGCGGGCCAGGACGGTCGACTCCAGGACCCAGGCGTCGACGAGGGTGCCGGGCGTGACCGCGTCGCAGTGCCCGCGCAGCAGCGGTTCCAGCAGTTTGCGGACCTGGGTCGTGCGCCCGCGGTGGGCCAGGAGCACGGCCTGGAGCAGGGTGTGCTCGGCGGAGGGGCCGAGCAGCGACTCGACGTACCCGGTCAGGTCCACCGCCCACTGCTCCTCCCCCACGCTCAGCGCCATCCGCTGCGCGGTGGGCGCGACCTCGGCGAGCACGTGCGGGGCGACGTGGTCGTCGGCGAAACCGCGCCACTGCTTCCACAGCGCGGAGACGACCGCGTGCGGGTCGTCCGCCCGGTCGAACGCGGTGATCGCGTGCACCGCGGCCACGGCCAGCTCCACCGTGCGGTCCGCCGTGTCCGGCAGGGCGCTCACGGCCCGGGCGGCCATGTCGCGGGCGGTGGCGTCGTCGAGGCACCTGTGGGCGTGGGCGGCGAGCACCGCGTAGACGACCGCGCACGCCGGGCGGTCCTGCCAGCCGTGCGCGGCGGCGACGTCGAACGCCAGGTCGGCGTGGTGCGCCATCGCCACCGCGTCGCCCCGGGCCGCCGCCAGGGTCGCCAGGGTCGCCAGGCACTCCAGGGCGGCGTGGTCGAACCCGCCGCGCTCGGCGGCGTCCAGGGTGTGCCGCAGGTCCTGTTCGGCCTCGTCGAGCCGGCCCGACCACAGGTGCGCGATGCCGCGTTCGCGGCGGGCCAGCACGTCCACCGCGGCGTCGCCGGTGCGGCCCGCCTGGGTCGAGGACAGGGTGTGCAGCGGTCCGGCCAGGTCGCCGTGGAAACGTGCCCGGTGCAGCCGTGCGGCGGCGTGCAGCGCCCGGTTGCGGTCCGACGTCAGCGCGCCGTCGCCGACGTGCCCGAGCAGCCAGTCCGCGGCGGCGAGGTCGCCCGCGTCGAGCGCGGCCACCGCGCCCACCAGCGCCACCAGGGGGCGCTCGGAGAGCGGCTCCGCCGCCGCGGTGAGCAGTTCGTGCAGTCGGGGACCGTTGCCGCACAGCACTTCCGCCAGCCCGTGCCGGCCGACGAGGTCCGCGGTCAGGTCGGGTCGCTCCCCGTGCACGGCGTGCTCCACCGCGACCAGCGGACGGCCGTGGTCGCGGTGCCACGTCGCCGCCGCCAGGTGCAGGCGGGGGCGGTCGCGCGGCCGGGTGCGGTCCAGCTCGGCGGAGAGGTGGTCGCGCAGCAGCGGGTGGAAGCGGAACCAGCCCTCGCCGGAGTCGGCGGCGGAGACGAGTGCGTGGGTGCGGCGCAGGTCCTGGAGCAGCCGGTTGGCGTCCGGTTCCTCGGCCACGGCCGCGGCGAGGTCCGCCGACACCTGCTCGCACACGCTGGTCGCCACGAGCAGCCGCCGCGCCCGCTCGCCGTGGGGGGTCAGCACCTCCTCGGTGAGGTAGTCGGCGACGGCGGGCAGCGCGCCGCTGAAGGCCGCCGGGTCCCCCGTCATCGCCGCCAGCCGGAGTCCCGCCGTCCAGCCCTCGGTGCGGCGCAGGGCGTGGTCGAGGTCGCGGGCGTCGAGTCTCAGGCCGTGGTGGGCGAACAGCTCGCCGGCCTCCTCCCGGGTGAACGCGAGGTCCCGCTCCCCGACCACCCGCAGCCTGCCCTCCAGGCGCAACCGGGACAGCCGCAGCGGCGGTGCGTAGCGTCCCGCCAGCACCAACCGCAGCGGTCCGGGTGTGTGCCGCACGAGCAGTTCCAGGCCCCGCAACGCGGTCCGGTCCTCCAGCAGCTGCACGTCGTCCACGACCAGGTGCACCGGTGAGGGCAGGTGCTCCAGCGCGGCGATGAGCAGGGCGGGGAAGTCCGGTTCGGCCGGCGGCGGCAGGTCGGGCAGCTCCCCCGGGCCGATCGCGTCCACCAGCGCCTCCCGCACCGCCGACCACAGGTAGGGGGAGGTGTTGTCGTGCGCGTCGAGGGTCACCCACGCCACGCGCGCGGTCCCGTGCCGTCGCGCCCACATGGCCAGCGCGGTGGTCTTGCCCGCGCCGGCCGGGCCGGTCACCACGGTGACCGGCGGCGCGGCGGTCGTCGTGGCGGTGTGCTGGTCGAGCAGGGCGGCGAGCCGGTGCCGGTGCACCATCGGCGCCTCGGCGAGGGGGACGCGCAGCTTCGGCGGTGCCACCGGGTGCCCGGTGTCCCGCTCGCGGCCGGCGTCCGCTGGGTCTTGCCGCTCCGACATTCTGTTTGCCTTCCTCGTCTACCGGCGGTCGCTCCGGTGTGCCCGGTCGTGGGGCCGCCCGGGAGCGGAGCGCCGGTGGATCGGGCGGCGGCGGTGCGGACGATCATCGGCGGTGCGGTCACGGGTGCTCCTCACCCCCGGTGGGTGACGTGAGTGGTTCTGGCACAGGTGGCCGTCCGGAATGGCGAACGGGCCCACGTGTCGCGCGCGATCGCCCGCACGGCGGCGTCCGAACGGGTCCCCCGCCGGCGGGGAGCACCGCGCGGCGGCGGGGAACGGGGATTTCCACCGCGAACCGCTGTGACCCGATTCACACGATCATGGCGGGCCGGTCGACCGGTGTGCCCCGGGCGGTCAGCGACGTGACGGCCAGGCGCAGGTCGGCGGCCGACCCGCGGGTCCGGTGCAGCAGCAGGGCCAGGTCCTCGGGGGACGGCGCCACGTGGTGCGCCCGCAGCAACTGCGCCGCCTCGTCCGCGGTGAACGCGAGGTCGGCCGCCCCGATCTCGCGCGACCTGCCGCGGGCGCGCAGCCACGGGCGCAGCGGCGGCGGCGTGCGCCCGACGAGGACCAGCCGCAGCGACGGGTGGCGCGCCAGCGTCGGCAGCAGCCGCGCCGCCGGTCGGCCGGCCAGCACGTCGGTGTTGTCCAGGGCCAGGCACAGCGGGGACACCGGTGCGGCGCTCCGCCGGGGGCGCGGCACCAACCGCGTCAACGGCGACCCGTCGACGGCGACCAGCACGTCGTGGACGGCCTCGCTCAGCGCCGCGGGCTCGCCGTGCCGCTCCGCGAGCGGGACCACGACGACCAGCGGGGCGGTCCGGTCGCCGCGGGCCGCGCGGTCGGTGCACCGCGCGGCCCAGCTCGACACCAGGGTGGTCTTGCCCGCCCCGGTCGGTGCGTGCACGAGCGCCACCGGGGCGGGACCGTCACCGTGGTCCACCACCCGGTCCAGGTCGGCGAACAGCCGTTCCCGCGCGAGCACACCGGTCAGGGACATGACCGGCCCGTCGCCGGGGTGGGCTGGTCCGCCAACGCGGCGGCCAGGCGCACCGCGGTGCGCGGCACGGCGGCGAACAGCACCACCGCCACCGCCACGACGCTCCCCGCGCCGCACGGCAGCCGGCCTTCGCGCCGCTGGACGACCAGCGGCACCAGCGCCACGAGGACGCACAACAGGGCGAGGCGGCGGCCTTTGTGCCCACGTGCCACGCGACACCTCCTGGGGAAGCCGGCGCGGTCGCGCCGGGACGGGCGTCAGTCGTCGGTGAAGACCTCGCGCAGCGCCTGTTCCTGCTCGGGCGAGAGGTTGGTGAACAGCAGCTCGGGCTGGTCGGAGTCGGCGAACGCGTCCTTCACCTTGTCCAGCACGGCGTCGGTGGTGAGCACGAACAGCGCCGACGTGCCCGGGGTGACCCGCTCGCGGATCTCGTGGACGAGGTCGTCGTCGATGCCGATGTCGGCCAGCCCGCCGCCCGCCGCGCCCGCGGCGGCGCCGATCGCCGCCCCGGCCAGGGGTGCCAGGAACAGCAGGCCGACGAGCATGCCCCAGAACGCGCCCGACAGCGCGCCCCGCCCGACGAGGTTGTGCAGCTGGCGCAGCTTGGGCTTCTTCCGGTTCTCCGGCCACGACACGACCGCCGCGTCGTGCACGGTGATCAGCCGGCCCTTGGCCAGTGACTCCAGGGTCCGCGAGGCCCGGTCGGCCCCGTCCGCGGAGTGGAACTTCCAGATGGTCAAAGTAGCCATGTCGCCTTCCGTTCTCTTGGGGTGCCGCCAGTTCAGCGGTGGCGGGTGGTCCGGCGCCTCACCCGGTGGAGGCGATTGGCGCGCCGGGCGCGGGCACGTCGGGCACGGACACATCGGGCGTGCGCGCGTCGGGCGCGGACGGGGAGAGCGCCGGGGCGAGCGCCAGTGCCGAGCCGGTCCGGGTGAGCACCTCGGCGACGGCGCGCAGCCGGGTGGTGATCCGGTCTCGGTGCCCGGTCAGGACGGCGACCCGCTGCCGCGCCTCGCGCACGACGTGCTCGGTCTCGGCGCGGGCCGCGGCCTCGTGCCGCGCCAGCGCCCGCAGCGCTTCGGCCCGCCGGACCGACATGGCCAGCTCGAAGTCCTCCGCGACCCGGTGGCGGGCGCGGGCCGCGCGGTCGTCGAGTTCCCGTCGCCGGCGTTCGGCCTCCCGGGTCAGCGCGGCGACCTCGGCGCGCGCCCGGTCCAGCAGCGTGCGGTGCTCGGTCTCGGCGTGCCGGCGGTGTGCCTCCAGCTGCTCGATCAGCGCCTCGTGCCGCCGGCGGCGGGACGCCTCGGCGCGGCGCTCGACCAGCCAGGCCCGTTCGGCCACCGCACGGGCGCGCGCGGCGATCTCGGCCGCCTCGTCCTGCGCCAGCCGCACGAGGTGCCACGCGCGTTCCTCCGCGCCGTCGAGGTCCAGCGGCGACCGGCAGACCCGGTCCAGCCGCGCGCGCAGCAGGCGGTTCTCGTGGCGCTGGGCCTCCAGCCGGGCGGTGAGCAGGTCCGCGCAGCGCAGCGCGGCGTCCCGGTCTGCGGTCAGCAGCCGGACGTCCGCCTCCGCCTCGTCCACGTACCGGTGCACCTGGTCACGGCGGTACCCGCGCCAGGACACGTCGAACCCGGTGCCCAGCGGCACCAGCTCGTCGTTCACGACCGCACCAGCGCGAGCGGGTAGCCGCACAGGGCGGCGATGCCGCCGGCGGGCGTGCCGGGCGCGCCGGGCCGCAGCACCCGCACCGGCACGTCGCCCAGGAGGGCGGCGCGCACGGCCACGTCGACCGCCGGTCCCGATCGCCGGGCCCACGGCGCGGAGCGCCTCCCGTCCAGCACGTGCCGCGCCGCGGTGCCGAACCAGGCGGTGGCCGGGTCCGCGGTCGTGCCCGCCACCAGCAGTTCCCGCACCCGGCCGCGCGCCAGGGCGTCGAGGGTCGCCTCGACCCCGGCCGCGGTGTGCCCGGGGATCGCGGACCGCTCGTCGAAGTCGGCCAGGCTCTGCGCCGCCCACAGCCGCGCCGTGGACCGCGCCACCTCCGCGAGCCGGGCGGGGCTCGTCTCCCGGACCCGGCGCACGGTGGCGGCCGGGGCGAGCTCCGCCCGCAGCGACTCGGCCAGCCGCTCCTCGCCGCGGACGACGACCAACCGGGCGGGGAAGCCGGCGAGGGTCGCCCGGCACGCGTCGAGCACGGCCCCGGGCCGGCACCACACGGACTCCCGCGCGCCGGTGCCCAGCCCGCCGGGCCTGGTGGTGACCTCGACACCGGCGCGCCGCGCGTCGACCACGACGCAGGGCGGCCGTTCCTGCGCCCACGCCAGGAGGGGCAGCACGTGGGCGGGCGCGCCGAACCGGACCGAGTCCGGGCCGCGCAGACCGGGGGTGGCGTACGACGCCGGCACGTGGCCGCCGTCGGCGAACACCACCGCGGGCGTCTCCGGCTCGTCGGAGGCGGCCACCAGGAAGTCCAGGGCGGTCGCCTCGTCCGCGCCGTCGGCCAGCAGCGCGTCGACCAGCGTCGCCGAGCGGTCGGACCAGCTCGTCCCGTTCGGACCACCGATGTGGACCGAGGCTATCGGGTGCAGCGGCCGGACCACGTCGATCACGCTGCGTGGGCCGAGCAGGACGGGTGTGCGCACGGGTTTCTCCTCGCTCCGCAAGGGATACGGGCCCGGTGGCGCCGGACCGCCGCGCGATGCCGCGGGCCGCGCCCCGACCGCTCCGCCCGCTACCGCGCGTCGACCGGCCGGCGCCACCGGCACGGGACGGGGACCGGGACCGAAGCCCCCCGACGATCCCCGTCCCGCGACACCAGCGTCACGGTGGGGTGCGCGCCGCGGCGACACCCGCCGCGGGTGATCGCCGGCGCGGCCCCACCCGCGGCGGGTGAGCCGGCGGGAACCGCCCCGGTGCGACCGTCGGTACCGGCCGGGCGCTCACCGCGGCCGGTGACGGACCAGTGGTGGACGGACGTGTGCCACCGCATCACCCGGAGGGGATGAACGTGCGACGGAAAAGGGGAATGGTGGCGCCGTTGGCGCTCGCGCAGTTCATCGCGAGCTTCGCCGCGACCACCATGACGGTGTCCATCAGCGCCATCGCGGAGGATTTTCACACTTCTGCGGCCGATGTCCAAGCGATGATCACGTTGTTCACGCTCACGATGGCGGCGCTGATGGTGCCCGGCAGCAAGCTGACCGACGTGTGGGGGCGCAAGAGGTGCTTCGTCGCGGGGTTGGCGGTGTACGGGGCGGGCGCGCTGCTGGCCGCCCTCGCGCCCGGACCGCTGCTGCTGCTGGTGGGCTACTCCGTGCTGGAGGGCGTGGGGTCGGCGCTGATGATCCCGCCCATCTACATCATGGTGACGGTGGCCTTCACCGAGGTGGCCGACCGGGCGCGGTCCTTCGCCGTCGTCAGCGCGGCGGGAGGGGTCGGCGCGGCCGCCGGGCCGCTGCTGGGCGGGTTGCTCACCAGCGCGTTCGGCTGGCGGGCGGCGTTCCTGCTCCAGGTCGCGGTGGTGGTGGCGATCCTGGTGGCCGCACGCCGGCTGCCCGACCCCGGCCCACCGCCCCGGTCGGGCCGGTTCGACGTGCCGGGCGCGGTGCTGTCCGCGGCGGCGATGTCCCTGGTGGTGCTGGGCGTGTTGCGCTCGGCCTGGGCGGTGGTGGGGCTCGGCGTCCTGGTGCTGGTGTGGTTCGGGTGGCACATCGGCCGCCGCGAGGACCCGCTGTGCCCGCCCGCGCTGTTCCGAGACCGCGGCACGGTCCTCGGGCTGGCCACGCAACTGGTGCAGTGGCTGGTGCTGCAGGGCGCGTTCATCGTCCTGTCGGTCTACGCCCAGCAGGTGCGCGGCCTGGACGCGGTGGGCAGCGGTCTGGTGCTCGCGCCCGCCACCGCCGGGGTGCTCGCCGCCGCGGCCGTCGCGGGACGGCTGGCGCGCAGGCACCCCCAGCGGTGGATCGTCCGCGCCGGGTTCGCGGTGACGGTGGTGGGCGTGGCGCTGCTGGTGTGGCCGGTGCGCCACGGCTCCGGGTTCCCCGCGTTCCTGCCCGGCCTGCTGCTGCTCGGCGCCGGCGTCGGCACGATGCTCACCGCGTCGGTGACGCTGGTGCAGTCGGCGTGGCCGGCGCCGGTCCAGGGCGCGGTGTCGGGGGTGTCGCGATCCGTGTCGAACCTCGGCTCCTCGCTGGGCACGGCGCTGGCCGGGTCGGCCGTCGCGTCGACCGCCGCCGGTGGCGGGCCGTTCGCCGCGGCCCTGGCCGTGCTCGGCGGGTTCGCGGTGCTCGGGCTCGGCGTCGCGGTCCTGCTGCCCCGCCGGCCCGGCCCACCGCGTCAGCCCGGACCGGCCCGCCCGTCCGGCCCACCCCGTCCGCCCGCGCCGTCGCCCTCGACCTGACGGCGGCGGGTCCGCACCGCGTGCACCACCAGCCGGGCCACGCCGCCGACGAGCAGCACGTCCCCGCACATCTGCGCCGTGACCACCACCCTCGCGGTGGTGGTCACGGGCGCGATGTCGCCGAACCCCACCGTGGCGAACACCGTGACCGCGAAGTAGACCGCGTCGACGCGGTCGAGCGGTTCGGTGAACGCCGCCCGGTCGGCGGCGGAGAGCAGGTGGTAGCAGCCGGCGAACACCAGCACGAACAGCCCGGCCACCAGCACCAGCGCCTGGACGCCCCGCCGCACCGGGTGGTCGGACCGGCCGATCCCGCGCACCTGCCAGGCGATCACCAGCGCGACGACCGCGACGCCCGCCGCCACCACCAGCCCGGTCACGGGTACCGGGCCCCCGCCCCGGCCGGCGCGGCCGGCGCGGCCGGCGCGTCCTCGCCGTCGCTGAGCACCGCCAGCACCGAGCAGCCCCGGGTGACGTGCCGCCGGCACCCCAGCACCGTGTCGTCGTCCAGTCCCGGGCGGGTCAGGCACGCGACGAGCAGCCCGACCGCCGCGCCCACCACGGCGCCCAGGACGGGCGCCGACAGCGGCAACCCGACGACGAGCCCCCAGAACGCGCCGCCGAGCACCGCGTCACCGACGACCCGCCCGGGTCGCCGCACCTCCGGTCGGGCGAGGTCCTCGGGCCACGACACGACCGCCGCGTCCCACAACGGCACCCGGCGGTCGTGCAGCAGGTGCAACGCGTCCTCCGCCCCGTCCGGCGAGGCGAACCACCACAGTGTCACCAGTGCCACGTCGACCCGCCCCCCGCGGCCAGCGCCCGGTCCAGGGTCACGGCGGCCTGCACCAGCGCCAGGTGCGTGAACGCCTGGGGGAAGTTGCCCAGCTGCGCCCCGTCCGGACCGAGCTCCTCCGCGTACAGGCCCACCTCGTTGGCGTGCGTCAACGCCTTCTCGAACACCAGCCGGGCCTTGCCCACGCGCCCCGCCCGGGCCAGTTCGGCCACGTGGTCGAAGGTGCACAGGGAGAACGTGCCCTCGTCCCCGTCCAGCCCGTCGGGCGAGGCGACCGGGTCGTAGCGCAGGACCTGGTCGTCCACCACCAGGTCGCGCTCCACCGCGTCGAGGGTGTCCAGCCACGCCGGGTCGCGCGGCGAGACGAACCCGACCCTGCCCAGGCGCAGCACGGAGGCGTCGAGCACGTCGGAGTCGTAGCGCTGCACGAACGCCCGCCGGCCCGGGTCCCAGCCCCTGCTCCACACCTGCTCGTGGATCGCGTCCCGCGCCGCGCGCCACCGCTCCGCGGGCGCGGGCAGGCCCTGCGCGTCCGCGATGCGCAGCCCCCGGTCGAAGGCCACCCAGCTCATCACGCGCCCGTAGGTGAAGTCGTGGCGCCCGCCGCGGGTCTCCCAGATGCCCTCGTCGGGCTGGTCCCAGTTGCGCTCCAGCCAGTCCAGGACGCCGGACAGCGCCAGCCAGCCGCGCCGGCCCACGCGCAGACCGTGCCCGTGCGCGCGGTGCAGGGCGTCGAACAGCTCGCCGTGGATGTCGAGCTGGAGCTGGCCGCCCGCGGCGTTGCCGACGCGCACCGGACCCGAACCGCGGTAGCCCGTCCAGTGGTCGAGGACCCGTTCGGGCACGTGCGGCGAGCCGTCCACCCGGTAGAGCACCTTCAACGGGCCGTCGCCCTCCTCGTACCGGTCGGCCAGCCACCGCGCGAACGCCCGCGCCTCGTCGGTGAAACCGAGGTCCAGCAGCGCCGACACCGCGAAGGAGGCGTCGCGGACCCACGTGTAGCGGTAGTCCCAGTTGCGCCCGCCGCCGATGCGCTCGGGCAGCGCGGCCGTGGGCGCGGCGACGATCGCGCCGGTCGGCGCGTAGGTCAGCAGCTTCAGCGTGATCGCCGACCGGTCCACGGCCTCGCGCCACCGGCCGCGGTAGGTCGAGCGGGACAGCCAGGTCTGCCAGAACCGGACCGCATCCGCCAACTCCCGCTCCACCTCCGCGACCCGCACCGCCCGGGGCGGCCCGCCGAGGTTGGTCTCCAGCACGATCCCGCGCACCTGCCCCTCGGACAACCGGAGCACCCCGCGCAGGTCCTGCTCGACGAGCCGCACGTCGGCCCGGGGCTCCCCCGGCTCCCGCACGACGTGCACGACCAGGGAGGTGTCGCGGGTCTCGAAGACGGCGCCGTCGTCGGTGAGGGTCGTCCGGTGCGCAGCGGTGCCGTAGTCGAACCGGGGCGCGACCTCCACCTCGAAGTCGACCTCGCCGCGCACGCAGCGGGCCACGCGCACCAGCCGCCGCCTGGTGGTGGCCGCGGTGCCGGCGGGCGGCATGAAGTCGACCACCTCCCCCACCCCGGTGCCGGTGGTGAAGCGGGTGATCAGCACCGCGGTGTCGGGGAAGTACAGCTGCCGGCCGAGCCGCCGGTCGCCGACCGGGCCGATGCGGCAGTGGCCGCCCCGCTCGCGGTCGAGCAGGGACGCGAACACGCTCGACGAGTCGAAGCGGGGGACGCACCACCAGTCCACGGTGCCGTCCGCGGCGACCAGCGCCGCCGTCTGGAGATCACCGATCAGTCCGTGCGCCGCGATCGGCGGGTGGTCGTGCTGCTCTGGGATCGACATGGGCACGACGCTGGTCGCCGCGCGCCGCCCCGGCACCGCACGTGCCGGGTGAGGTCGCGCGGCCCTTCGTCCGCCGGGGGTGAAGAACCGCCGGGCCGCCGGCTGTCACGGTGTCGGCCGACCGCGCGAAACGGAGGAGATATGGCCGGAAGTGGTGCGACAACAGGGGAACGGGCGGGGACGGGACCGCTGCCCCGAGGGCTCGTGGTGCTGCTCGGGTGCGCGTCGGCGGTGGTCGTGGTGGCCGGTCTGCGCGCCGCCGCGTGGCTGGTCACCCCCGCGCTGCTGGCGCTGGTGGTGGTGATCGCGGTGAGCCCGCTGCGGCGTGCGCTGCGCCGGCGCGGGGTGCCGCGGTGGGCGGAGACGACCGCGGTGGTGGCCACCGTGTACGGCGTGGTGGTCCTGTTCGCGGTGACCGTCGTGGCGTCCGGCGCGAAGCTGGGCGCGCTGCTGCCCGGCTACGTCGACCGGGGCCGGGAGCTGCTCGCGCGGGGTTCGGACCTGCTGGACCGGGCGGCGGGCGAGCCCGGGCAGCTGCGCTCGCTCGTCGAGTCGGTGGACACGACGCGGGTCCTGTCCTCGTTGGCCGCACTGCTGGGGGACCTCGCGGGGCTCGCCACCAACCTGGTGTTCCTGCTGGCGCTGCTGCTGTTCCTCAGCGTGGACGGGATGGACGCCCGGCTCGCCGAGCTGTCCGCCGACCGGCCGGGACTGGGCGCCTCGCTGCGCTCCTCCGCCCACCGCACCCGCCGCTACCTCGTCGTCACGACGGTGTTCGGCCTCGTGATCGCGGTGGTCGACACCGCGGCGCTGTGGGCGCTGGGCGTGCCGCTGGCGGTGCTGTGGGGCCTGCTGTCCTTCGTCACCAACTACATCCCCAACATCGGGTTCCTGCTCGGCCTAGCCCCACCGGCGGTGCTCGCGCTGCTGGAGCACGGCCCCCGGCGGGCGCTGCTGGTCTGCGCCGTCTACGCGCTGGTGAACTTCGTCGGGCAGTCGCTGGTGCAGCCCCGGTTCGCGGGCGGCGCGGTCGGGCTGTCCACCACCGCCGCGTTCGTGGCCCTGGTGTTCTGGGGCTGGGTGCTGGGTCCGCTCGGGATGCTGCTGGCCGTGCCGGCGACGCTGCTCGTCGGCGCCGTGCTGGTGGACGTGGACCCGCGCGCCGCCTGGGTCGCCGCGCTCGTCCGCGCCCGTTCGTCCGCGCCGGGTGAAGAAACGGCACCGTGAGGTCCCCAGAGTGGTCGGTGGAAGCGTGACCGCAACGACGAGAGGAACCGAGATGGCGCAGGAGACGAACCGCACCGCCCACACGTGGGTGGACGAGAGGCCCAGGACCAGCGCGTGGGTCGGCTGGATCGGGTTCGCGGCCATCATGATGGTCGTCATCGGGCTGTTCACCGTGATCGAGGGCGTGGTCGCCCTGTTCGACGACGAGTACTACGTGGTGGGGTCGGGCGAGGTCCTGCTGCTCGACCTCACCGGCTGGGGCTGGGTGCACCTGGTCGTCGGTGTGCTGATCGCCCTGGCCGGGACCGCGCTGCTGACCGGCGCGGCCTGGGCGCGGGTCGTCACCGTGGTGTTCGCGTCCGTCAACTCCCTGCTGCAACTGGGTTTCGTGTCCGTGCAGCCGGTGTGGTCGACCATCGTGATCGCGCTGTGCGTGGTCGTGGTGTGGGCGGTCGTCGTGCACGGCGACGAAGTGGGTGGTCGGCGGTGACCGGCGCGGAGCGGCGCCGGCTCGACGAGGCCGACGCGGGGGTCCCCTGGCGCCGCTGGGGCCCGTACCTGGCGGACCGGCAGTGGGGCACCGTGCGCGAGGCGCGGTTCGGTGACGACGTCTGGTCGTCGTTCACCCACGACCAGGCCACCAGCCGCGCCTACCGGTGGGGCGAGGACGGGTTGGCGGGCATCAGCGACGACCGGCAGCGGCTGTGCCTGGCGCTCGCGCTGTGGAACGGCGAGGACCCGATCCTCAAGGAGCGGCTGTTCGGCCTGACCAACGCCGAGGGCAACCACGGCGAGGACGTCAAGGAGTGCTACTTCCACCTGGACGCCACCCCCACCGGGTCCTACCTCAAGATGCTCTACAAGTACCCGCAACGGGAGTTCCCCTACGGCGACCTGGTGTCGGTCAACGCCTCGCGCGGCCGCGAGGACCCCGAGTACGAGCTGCTCGACACCGGGATCTTCGACGACGGCCGGTACTTCGACGTCGTCGTGGAGTACGCCAAGGCCGGTCCGGAGGACGTGCTGATGAAGGTCACCGCGCACAACCGGGGACCCGACCCGGCGCGCCTGCACGTGCTGCCCACCCTGTGGTTCCGGCACACCTGGTCGTGGGCGGGCGGGCAGGAGGAACCGGAGCTCGCCGCGGCCGGCGGCTCGGTGCGCGCGGAGGGCGCGGGCCTGGGCGTGCGGCGGCTGTCGGTGGACCCGCCGGCGTCCTTCCTGGTCACCGGGAACGAAACCGACGACGAGAAGGTGTTCGGCTCGCCCAACGACACGCCGTTCGTCAAGGACGGCATCCACCGCGCAGTCGTGCGGGGTGACATGTCCGCGGTCGACCCGCACGACGTCGGCACCAAGGCGGCGGCGGTGTGCGTGTTCGACATCCCGGCGGGCGGCAGCGCCGACGTGCGCGTCCGGCTCGCCGACCGCACCGCCGCCGACCCGTTCGCCGACTTCGACGCCGTGTTCGCCGCCCGCCGCGCCGAGGCCGACGAGTTCTACGCCGACGTGCTGGCGGGCGACCTCTCCGCCGACGAGCGCGCGGTGGCGCGGCAGGCGCTGGCCGGGATGCTGTGGTCCCAGCAGTACTACGCCTTCGACGTGGAGCGCTGGCTCACCGAGCGCGGCGCCGACCCGTTGGGACCACCGGCCTCACCCCACCACAACTGGCGGCACGTGGTCGCCGAGGACGTCATCTCCATGCCGGACGGCTGGGAGTACCCGTGGTTCGCCGCGTGGGACCTGGCCTTCCACGCGGTGGCGCTGGCCGTGGTGGACCCGGCGCTGGCCAAGCGCCAGCTGAACCTGCTGCTGGAGCGGCGGTTGCAGCACCCCAACGGGCAGGTCCCGGCCTACGAGTGGAACTTCGGCGACGCGAACCCGCCCCTGCACGCCTGGGCGGTGCTGTTCGTCCACGAGCACGAGAAGGCGGTGCGCGGCGAGGGCGACCGGGCGTTCCTCGCACGGGCGTTCCCCAAGCTGCTGCGCGACTTCCACTGGTGGCTCAACCGCAAGGACGCCGACGGGCGCAACGTCTTCCAGGGCGGTTTCCTGGGACTGGACAACATCGGCGTGTTCGACCGCAACGCACCACTGCCCACCGGCGGCCACATCGACCAGGCCGACGGCACCGCGTGGATGGCCCTGGCCTGCCAGAGCCTCATCCGGATCGCGCTGGAGCTGGCGGTCGACGACCCGTCCTACGCCGAGCAGGCGCAGGTGCTGCTGGAGAACTTCGCGTGGATCGCGGCGGCCAGCCGGCACGTCGGGTCGGACGGCGTCGGGCTGTGGGACGAGGAGGACGGTTTCTTCTACGACGTGCTGCGCCGCCCCGACGGCTCCTCCACCCCGATGAAGGTGCGCTCCGCCGTCGGCCTGGTGCCGCTGGCCGCGGCGACCGTCGTGGACGGCTCCGTGCGCGAGCGCTTCCCCGGTCTCGTGCGGGACGCGGAGGAGTTCCTGGACCGGCACCCGGCGGTGGCCGCGGCGATGTGGCGGCACGGCGAGCAGGTGCACGGCACCGGCCCCGTCCTGTTCGCCCTGTTCGACGAGGAGCGCCTGCGGCGAATCCTGACCCGGGTGCTGGACGAGGACGAGTTCCTCAGCCCGCACGGCATCCGCTCGCTGTCGAAGTGGCACCGCGACCACCCCTACGCGTTCACCGTCGACGGTCGGGAGCACCGGGTGTCCTACCTGCCCGCCGAGTCCGACAGCGGCATGTTCGGCGGCAACTCCAACTGGCGGGGACCGGTGTGGTTCCCGGTCAACGTGATGCTGGTGCGCGGGCTGCTGAACCTGCACCGGCACTTCGGCGACACCTTCCGCGTCGAGTGCCCGACCGGGTCCGACCGGTGGCTGACCCTGCACGAGGTGGCCGAGGAGATCTCCGACCGGCTCGTGCGGCTGTTCCTGCCCGGCGACGGCGGCAGGCCCGTCCACGGCGGCCACCGGCTGCGCGAGGACCCGCACTGGCGGGACCTGGTGCAGTTCCACGAGTACTTCGACGGCGACACCGGCGCCGGCCTGGGCGCGAGTCACCAGACCGGGTGGACCGGCACCGTCGCGTTGCTGCCGCTGCTGTTCCGCGGGACGGTGGCCCGATGACGCCGCCGACGCAGCTCGTGGTGCACGAGGTCAACACCGCCGTGTGGCTCACCGACCTCACCCGTGAGCTGGGGCGGCCGGTGACCCTGGGTGACGTGCCCGACGGGGCGTGGGACGCCGTGGCGCGGCCGGGCGTCGACGCGGTGTGGCTGATGGGCGTGTGGGAGCGCAGCGCCGCCGGGTTGGCGCTGGTGGACGCCGACACCCGCCGCTCGTTCCGGGAGGCGCTGCCGGACCTGCGGGTCGACGACGTGATCGGTTCGCCGTACTGCGTGCGCCGCTACGAGGTGGACGAGCGGTTCGGCGGGCGGTCCGGGCTCGCGCAGGCCCGCCGCCGACTGGCCCGCCGGGGCGTGCTGCTCGTGCTGGATTACGTCCCCAACCACGTCGCACCGGACCACCCGTGGACCACCGGCCGGCCGGAGCTGTTCGTGCGCGGCGACGACCACGACCTCGCCGACTCGCCGGACGCGTGGCTGGCGCTGGGCGGTCAGGTCGTGGCCAGGGGCCGGGACCCGTACTTCCCGCCGTGGCCGGACGTGGTGCAACTGGACGCCTTCTCCCCCGCGCTGCGCGACGCCACGGCGCGGACGCTGTCCGACATCGCCGAGCAGTGCGACGCGATCCGCTGCGACATGGCGATGCTGCCCACCAACGACGTCTTCACCCGCACGTGGGCGGGCCGCACCGGACCACCCCCGGCGCTCGACTTCTGGCCGGAGGTGCTCGCCGGGTTCCGCACCCGGCACCCGGACACGCTGATGATCGCCGAGGCGTACTGGGACATGGAGTGGGCGCTGCACCAGCAGGGCTTCGACCTCTGCTACGACAAGCGCCTCTACGACCGCGTCATGGACCTCGACGCGGCGGGCGTGCGGGACCACCTGCGCGCCGACCTCGCGTACCAGGCCCGCCTGCTGCGCTTCCTGGAGAACCACGACGAGCCGAGGGTGGCGTCGCGCCTGCCCCGCGAGGCCGTCCCCGCGGCGGCCGTGGCCCTGGCCACCCTGCCCGGCGCGACCCTGTGGCACGAGGGCCAGTTCGAGGGCAGGCGGACCCGTTCACCGGTGTTCCTCGACCGCGCCCCCGACGAGCCCCCGGACACGACCCTGGCCACGTGGCACCACCGCCTGCTGGCCGTCGCACCCGAGGTGCGGACCGGGACGTGGCGGCTGCTGGACGTGGCCGGCTGGCCCGACAACCGGACGTGCGAGAACCTGCTGGCCTGGTCCTGGACCGGGTCGGACGCGCGGCACCTGGTCGTGGTCAACCTCTCCCCCGTGCCGTCCCAGGGCCGTGTCGCCCTGCCGTGGGCGGACCTCCCGACCGGCCCCACCGGCTTCCGGGACCCGCTGCGCGACGACACCTTCCACCGCGACGGGGAGGAGGTGTCGACCCGGGGCCTGTACGTCGCGCTGCCACCCTGGCAGTACCACCTGCTGGCCGTCACCGGCTGATCCCGCGCGAGGTGTCGTCGCCGCCGTGAACGCCTCACGGCAGCGACGTGCCTCGCTCCGGTGGCCGCGCCGGGAACCCGCGTCCCCCGACGAGCCCGCAACGCCACGAACTCCCGAGCCCCCGAGAACCACCCGCCGGTGTGACGGTCGGCCCACGAACATTCCCGCATCGGGATTCCCGACCCGTGCAAGATCAAATTACGGCCATCCGAGTGAACCCCACGTCCGGTTATTTACCGACTCTCGATATCGCCGGTAACGTTCCCACTACTGCCCGAGACGGGGGACCGGCGGCACGTCGACCGGAAGTAGGGGCCTCATCGATTTCTCGCATCCAGCTCGGCTGTCGAGTTGCCGACATTTTTCACCACCTGTCCGCAATGCCGTGCCTCGCAGAACGTGAAACACATCCCCGCTTGACCGATTCACGAAGCGGCGAGATGTCCGAAATGACCATAAATCCCTGACGCGAGCGGGTCTCGCGAGTTTTCCCGCGCCACCACGACGGTCGTCGGTGCTCGTCGACGCTCGTCGCACGCATTCCATGGTAGGCAGTTCCGCAGATCGTGGGGCGACTGCGGACAGTAGGGCCGCCTGGAGTGAAACCACCAATGGGGGGCTTTTCCATGTCGACAGAAGAGTTGTTCGAGGACGCCGCGAACGGGCTCCCGACGCAGGGATCGGCAGCGGAAATCACCGCGGCCTGGAAGGAAGTCCTCGGTCCCGACGCCGAGGTGGACACGGGGTTCATCGCCAACGGCGGGGACTCGCTCAAGGCCGTGCTGCTCGCCGACCGGATTTTCCGGTTGACCGGCCAGGAGGTCGACTACCTGGAAGTCCTGGACGCCCCGGACGCCGCCACCCTCGCACGGGCCGTTCCCGATGGCCGCGGTTAACGGCCCGGCGAACCAGGACGGCCGCACGGGGTCCCGCGGGAACAGCCCGGGCGTGGACGGGGACACCGCGGTGCTGCCGCTCACCCCGAGCCAGTGCGACCTGTACGCGGCCGACCGGAGCGCCGAGGACCCCGCCACGTACAACTCCGCGCTGTTCCTGCGCGTCGACGGCGCCCTCGACCCGGACTCCCTGCGCGCCCGGCTGGACGAGGTGCTCGCCGCCCACCCGTTGCTGGGCGCGCGGGTGGCGGAACACCACGATCGACTGGTGTTCGCCCCGGCCCGCAGGCCCCCGAAGCTGTTCGTCGCCGACGCCCCGGTCGACCCGGACGGGCCACTCGCCCGAGCCCGCCTGCGCCGGGAGGCGCTGCGCCCGTTCGACCTCGACAACGGGCCCCTGCTGCGCGTCGTCCTGGTCAGGCACGGCTCCCGGACCGCACACCTGTGCCTGACGGTCCATCACCTGCTCGTGGACGAAACGTCCATGGCGGTGCTCGCCGAGTGGCTGCTCGGTGACGTGCCCGACGTCCCAGGCGAATCCTTCGCGCAGTGGTCCCGGGGAGAGCACGAACTGCCGCCCGAGCGGCTCGGACGGGCCGCCGACCTCGCCCGTGACCTCGCTCCCGGGGTGTCCGCCGCTCTGGAGTGGGCCCGCACCCCCGGTGCTCCTGCGGCCGGACCGGCCCCGGCCGGGTCTTCCGGCACGGTGCCCTTGCTGATCCCCGACGCGGTGTGGGACGCCGCGGGCGAACTGGCGACCGGACTCGGCCTCACCCGCCACTCCCTGGTGCTCGCCGCCGCCGGGTTGGTGCTGAGCCGCAACAGCGCGACCGCCCGACCCGTGCTCGGCACCACCGTCTCCCGCCGCGCCCCTCGCCACACGACCGCCATCGGCTACTTCAGCGCCACCGTGCCGGTGCCGCTGGACACCGGCGGCACCCGAACCGTGGCCGACTACCTGCGCCAGGCCCACAGGTCCGCCATGTCCGCCTACCGGAACGCCGACCTGCCGCTGTCGGCGGTGCTGCCCCCCGCCGACCGCGCCGGCCTGTCCCTGGTCGTCGTCCCCTGCCGGACGCTGCCCGACATCACCACGCCGGAACTGACGGCGCGCCCCCTGCCGGACCCCGGGTTCGGACCGGCCCAGTTCCCGATCGCCCTCTACCTCCGGCAAGACCTCGGCGGCGAGCAGCGCGGCCTGCTGCGCCACCGGCCGACCGAGGTGGACACCGCCGGGGCCACCGGCTTCTGCCGCCAACTGGAGGCCACGCTCACCGCCATGGTCGAGAACCCGAACGCCCCCCTCTCCACCGTCCCCGCGACCGACCGCGTCGTCACCGCCGGACCGCTGCTCGCGGACACCGCCGGGACCGACCTCGTCTCGCTCTTCGCCGAGCAGGTCACGCGGTTGTCCGGCCGCACCGCGGTCAGCTGCGGGGAGCAGCGGCTGAGCTACCTCGAACTCGACGAACGCGCCACCGCGCTCGCCCGGTCCCTGGCCGAGTCGGGTGTGCGCGCCGGTGACCGGGTGGGTGTCTGCCTGCACCACGGCACCGACCTGGTCGTCGCCCTCCTCGCGGTGCTCAAGGCCGGTGCCGCCTACGTGCCCCTCAGCCCCGACCACCCGCGCGAACGGCTGGCGTTCATCGTCGAGGACACCGGCATCACCACCGCCGTGACCGACCGCGACCCGGCACTGCTGCCGCCGCACGTGGAACTGCTCCCCGTCGACGCCACGCCCGCCGACCCCGGGACCCCGTTGCCCGGACCGGACCAGGAGCGGGTCGCCTACGTCATCCACACCTCCGGCTCCACCGGCACCCCCAAGGGGGTCCTGGTGCGGCACCGCAACGTCGTCGCGCTGCTGGCCGCCGCGGCCGGCCCGGACGGGTTCGGCTTCACCGAGCAGGACACCTGGTCCCTCTTCCACTCCTTCGCCTTCGACTTCTCCGTCTGGGAGGTGTGGGGGTGCCTGCTGACCGGTGGCCACCTGGTCGTCGTACCGCACTGGACGGCCCGCGACCCGGAGGCTTTCCACGCCCTGCTCGCCGCCGAACGCGTCACCGTGCTCAACCAGACCCCCTCCGCGTTCACGCAGCTCCTCACCGCGGACGCGACCGCACCGGACCCGCTCTCCGTCCGCCTGCTGATCTTCGGCGGTGAACCGCTCGACCCGCGGGTGCTGCTGCCCTGGATGGACCGCCACCCGGAGCGGACCTGCCGCGTGGTCAACATGTACGGCATCACCGAGACCACCGTGCACTGCACGTGGCGCGACCTGGTCCGGGCGGACGCCCTCGCCGGAACCCGATCGGTGGGACTCCCCCTGCCGGGGTGGCGGCTGTACGTCCTGGACGAGGAGAGGCGCCCGGTGGCCCCGGGGGTCCCCGGCGAGATCCACGTCGCGGGGAGCGGTGTCACCGCCGGCTACCTCAACCGGCCCGAACTCACCGCCGAGCGCTTCCTGCCCGGAAGCCTCGCCGGACTCCCGGAGGAGGTCCTCTACCGCTCCGGCGACCGCGGCCGGGTGCTGCCGAACGGAGAACTGGAACACCTGGGCCGACTCGACGACCAGGTCAAGATCCGCGGCCACCGCATCGAGCCCGGCGAGATCCGCGGCGCGCTCCTGGCCCACCCCGCCGTCACCGCGGCCGCGGCGGTCGTCCGCGACGCCCACGACGCGGCCACCGCGCGGATGGACGCCTACGTGGTCGGCCCCGGCACCGCTCCCGACCTCGCGGAGCTGCGCCGGTGGCTGGCCGCGAGCCTGCCCGCGCACATGCTGCCCGCGACCCTCACCGCGGTGCCGTCGCTGCCGCTGACCGTCAACGGGAAGCTGGACGCGACCCGACTGCCCCCACCCGCGCACGGTCACGACACCGACCCCCCGAGCGCGACCACCGACGCCGGCCCGGACGTGCCTCCCGAGGAGCCGGCAGACGCCGCGAGCCTGCTGGCCCAGGTGTGGCAGCAGCTCCTCGGCGTCCCCGTGCGACGCGACGACAACTTCTTCGAGCTGGGCGGGAACTCGCTGCTGGCGGTGCGCCTCAACGCGCTCCAGCGCTCCAACGGCTTCCGCGGTTCCCAGCTCAAGCACATATTCCGCAACCCGACCCCGCGCCGCCTCGCGGACGTCATCGGTCCGCCCTCCGACGGGCGCCCCCGTCAGGAGGAAGCGTGAGCGAGAACGGCCACGACGAGCACCCCGGTACGGTCGCGGAGGGGAGGGACGCCGTCGCCGTCGTCGGCATGTCCCTGCGAGTGCCCGGCAGCGCGGACCCCGGGACCTTCTGGGCGGCGATCGCCGACGGGGTCGTCTCCCTGCCGGCGGCCACCGCGCCCGGCGACCGACTGCGCGCGGGGCAGATCGACCGGTTCGACCGGTTCGACGCCGAGCTGTTCGGCATGCTGCCCTCCCAGGCCGCGGCCACCGACCCTCAGCACCGGGTCCTCACCGAAGTGGCCTGGCAGGCCCTGGAGGACGCCGGGATCGACCCCGAACGCACCCCGGGCCGCATCGGGGTGTTCGTCGGGTGCGGCAGCGAGACGTACTACCGCGACCACGTCCTCAAGGACGAGAAGATCCTGCGCGCGCTCGGCGCCGAACAGCTCGCCCTCGGGAACTCCCGCGACTTCCTCGCCACCGGCCTGGCCTACCGGCTCGGCCTGACCGGCCCCGCCATCACCGTGCAGACCGCCTGCTCCACCTCCCTGGTCGCGGTCCACCAGGCGATCCGCAGCCTGCTCACCTACGAGTGCGACATCGCGATAGCCGGCGGGGCCACGGTGCACCTCGACGCGGAGCAGGGCTACGCGTTCGCCGAGGGCGGCGTCACCTCGCCCGACGGCCGGTGCCGCGCGTTCACCGAGGACGCGGCGGGGACCGTGCCCTCCAGCGGAGCCGGCATCGTGGTGCTGCGCCGGGTCTCCGACCTGCCCGGCACCGGCGAGAGCGCCCGCGCGCACCTGCTGGGCAGTGCCGTCAACAACGACGGCGCCGCCCGCATGAGCCTCACCGCGCCGAGCCCGCAGGGCCAGGCCGACGTCCTGCGCGAGGCACTGGCCGTCGCCGGGCTGGAACCGCGCGACGTCGGCTACGTCGAGACCCACGGCACCGGCACGACCCTCGGCGACCAGGTCGAGCTCGCGGCACTGGCCGAGGTCTACGGGCAACGACCCGCCGGTTCCGTCCTCACGCTGGGGGCGGTGAAGCCGAGCATCGGCCACTGCGACTCGGCGGCCGGCGTCATCGGCCTGATCAAGGCGGTCCTCGCGGTCGAGGCGGGCGTCCTGCCGCCGACCCCGTCCCAACCCGGCGACGGCCCCGACGTGGAGCTGGGCTGCGCCTCCTTCGAACTGCCCCGCACCGCCCGGCCCTGGCCCGCCGACCGGCCCCGCACCGCGGGGGTCAGCTCGTTCGGGCTCGGCGGCACCAACTGCCACGTACTGCTGTCCGCGGCACCCCGGACCACCGGTCCGGTCGGGCACGACCCGGCGGGGCGGGGCGCGCACCACCTCGTCGTGCTGTCCGCAGCCACCCCCGAGGCCCTCCGGAACAAGGCTCGCGACCTGGCCGCGTGGCTCGACGGTGACGGCGCCGAACTCCCCCTGGGCGAGATCACCGGCACTCTGCGGCACCACCGCAAGGCGCTGCCCGAGCGGTGGGCGACCGTCCTGCCCGCCGACCCCGCCGAGGCCCGCGACCGCCTGGTGGCCGAACTGACCGCGGCGGCCGGCAACGGCGGACGCCGCGCCGTGACCGCTCCGTCGCTCGCCGCCGTGCTGCCCGGCCAGGGCGTCGACCTGGCCGGCGCGGGAGCGGGCCTCGCCGCCGGGGACGACCGGTTCGCCGCCGACCTGGCCGAACTCGCCGCCGAGGTGCGCCGGGCCGGCGGACCCGACCTGGCAGACGCCCGGACCTGGCCCGCCGACGACCCGCGCCTGGTCGACACCACCTTCGTCCAGCCCCTGTTGTTCGTCCTCGGACTGGCCGGCCTGCGCCAGGCCGAGCGGCACGGCCTCACCCCGGGGTTGCTGCTCGGCCACAGCGTCGGCGAGCTGACCGCGGCCGCCCACGCGGGTGTCTTCTCCACCGCCGACGCGGCAGCCGCCATCGTGCGCCGAGGACACCTGATGGCCACCGCGGAGCCCGGCGCGATGACCGCCGTGCGCGCCGGAGAGGACACCGCGGTACGGCTCGCGGCCGGCCTGGAGGTCGACGTGTGCGTGCTCAACGGGCTGGACAACACCGTCTGCGGCGGCCCCGAAGCCGATCTGGCCGCCTTCGAAGCGCGCTGCGGCGAGGCCGGGATCCGCACCAAGCGCCTGCCGATCGCCCACGCCGCCCATTCGCGCTCGATGGTCGGCCCCGCGGAGGAGTTCGAGGCGTTCGTCGCCTCCCTGTCCCTGTCGACGCCCGCGGTCCCCATCGTCTCCGGGCTCACCGGGTCGCTGCTCACCGCGGCCCAGGCGGTCGACCCGGCCTACTGGGGACGCCAGATGAGCAACCCGGTCCGCTTCACCGACGCGGTCACCACGCTGCTCGAAGCCCGCCCGGACACCGTCCTCGGCCTGCACCGGGCCCACGCGGCCACCGCGGAGATCCGCCGGGCGGCCCTGGCCGCGCAGCACGACATCCCCGTCGTCGACGCGTCGGACCGCCGCGGCTCGGACGAGACCGCCGAATGGCACGGCGCCTTGGCGGTGCTGTGGACAGCGGGTCACCCGCTGGCCGACCCGCCACGGCCCGCACGCGCCGTGGCGCTGCCGCCCTACCCCTTCGCCGACAACCGCCACTGGGTGGAGGCTCCGGCGCCCCAGGCCCCCGAGGTCCACCCCTCGGCCGTCGCGACCCCGACGGACCCGGTCCCCGTGGCCGACGGCGCCGACCCGTTCCCGGCCGCCGGTGCGGAGCGGTCCGGAGGAACGTCGACGGCCGACGCCGTCCGCGGCATCTGGCAGGAGGCGTTCGGCGTCACCGAACTGCGGCCGCAGGACAACTTCTTCGACCTCGGTGGCACCTCCTTGCACGCCGCCCACCTGGTCAGCGTCGTCAACGACGCCCTCGTGGTGGGGATCCGGCTCCAGGACCTCTACGAGAACTCCTCCCTCGCCGGGTTCACGGCCCGGACCGAAGAACTCGTCGCGGAACGCGACGACGAGGCCCTGTTGCGCCTGTTGGCGGAGATCGAGAACGAGAACGGGCAGGACCATGAGTGATCTCTCCGCGCGCCTCGACGCGCTGACCCCGGAACAGCGGCGCAGGCTGGGCGCGGGTCTGCGAACCCAGCGCGCCGAGCAGGCGCAGGCCCCGGTCGCACTGCCCGAACACCTGCGCCGCAGCCTCTACTTCTTCGCCAGCGCCGACCACGCCGACGCCAGTGCCTACTACGCCTTCGTCCTGGAAGCCGCCGCCGAGGCCGACGCGGCGGGCCAGCACGCCGTGTGGTTCCCGGAGCGGCACTTCGTCGACTTCGGCGGTTTCTCGCCCAACCCGGCGCTGCTGGCCGCCGCGGTCGCCACCCGCACCCGCACCATCCGCATCCACGCGGGCAGCGTGGCCGCCCCGCTGCACCACCCGGCCCGCATCGCCGAGGATTGGGCGGTCGTGGACGGTCTCTCCGGCGGTCGTGTCGGCCTCTCCTTCGGCAGCGGCTGGCACCCGGACGACTTCGCCCTCGCCCGGGACGACTACCGGGAACGGCGCGAGGTCACCGGCCGCACCATCGAGGACGTGCGCGCCCTGTGGCGCGGCGAGACCCTGCCGTACCCGTCCACCGCGGGCACCACGACCCAGGCGTCGACCCGCCCCCGGCCCGTCCAGGAGGAGCTGCCGGTGTGGCTCACCGCCACCGGCACACCCGGGACCTTCGTCACCGCCGCCCGGGCCGGCTACGGGGTGGCGACCGCGCTCCTGGGGCAGACGTTGCCCGCCCTGAGGGAGAACATCGCCCGCTACCGGCAGGAGTGGCGGGACGCCGGGCACACCGGCGAGGGCGACGTCGTGGTCATGACGCACGCGTACGTCAGCGACCGGCCGGACCTGGAGGACTTCCTCCGCCCGGCCATGCACGCCTACCTGCGGTCCTTCCGCAAGCAGACGGGGGAAAGCGACGAGTTCGTGCTCCTGGAGAACGCCTACCTGGACTTCCTGACCGGTCCCTCGCTGCTCGGCAGCCCGGCCAAGGCCCGCGCCGTCCTCGCCGAGCTGGCCGCGGCCGGCGCCGACGAGGTCGGCTGCCTGATCGACTTCGGGCTCCCGGCCGGCGACGTCCTGGAGTCGCTGCCCACCCTGTTCCACCTCGGTGCCGCGGCCGTGGGGAGGCCCGCGTGAACACCCCCGCCGACCAGCGGCTGACGGCCCGGCTCGCCCGGCTCACCCCCGCTCAGCGCGCGGCGCTCACCGATCGGCTCGCCACCAGCCACGGCCCGGTGCTGCGGCCCAGGCCGGGTCCGCGGGACCGGTTCCCGCTCGGCCTGGACCAGGAACGCCTGTGGGTCCTCGACCAGCTCGACCCGGGAACCACCACCTACACCCTCGGCTACGGGCTGCGCGTGCTCGGAGCCTTCGACCCGGACCTCTTCAGCCGCGCCGCGGACAGCCTGGTGAGCCGCCACGACCTGCTGCGCTCCGGGGCCGAGGCCGAGGACGGCCGCCCCTACCTGCGAGTGCACCCCGACCGGCGGGCGGACCTCAGCTACACCGACCTGACGGCCGCCGACACCACCGCCGCGCCCGCCGACGAGGTCGAGCGGCGCCGTCGGGAGTTCATCGCCGCACAGGTCCGCCGCCCGTTCGCCCTCGCCACCGACCCGGTGCTGCGCCTCGCGGTGGCCAAGGTCGCCGAGGGCGACCACCAGGTCGTGGAAACCATGCCGCACTCGTTCGTCGACCAGTGGTCGTACGTGCGCCTCAACGAAGAACTCCTGGAGCACTACCGGGCCCTCGCCGAGGGGCGCGCGCCTCGCCTCGCCGAGATGCCGGTGCAGTTCGGCGACTGGGCCCACTGGCAGCGCGAGTACTTCGCCGGTCCGCGGGGCGCCCGCCACCGGGACTTCTGGCGCACGTTCCTGGACGGCGTCCCCGAGCACCTCGCCCTGCCCTACGACCGCAGCCCCGACACCTCCGACCACGCAGGCGAGCACCACAGCTTCATCCTCGACGGGGCCGTCGCCGAATCCTTCTTCCGCCGCGCGCGGGAGGTCCGCACCACCCCGGCCACGGCGATGACCGCCGCGTACGCCGCGCTGTTGTACGAGCGCACCGGGCAGCGCGACCTGGTGATCGGCATCCCCACCGCCACCCGCGGCGAGCCGGGGGCGGCACCGCTGATCGGGTTCCTGCTGACCAGCATCCCGCTGCGGATCCGGCTGCCCGAGGACCCCACCCCGCTGGACGTGCTCGCGGCCACGGCCGCTGCCGCCGCCGCCGTGGCCGACCACCGCGAAGTGCCCTTCGGCGAGATCGTCGAGGCCACCGCCCCCGGCCGGTCCGCCACCCGGTACCCGCTGCTGCAGACCATGCTGGTGCAGTTGGACCTCGACGACTCGCGGTCCCTGGAGCTCCCCGGTGCCGAGGTGTACGCCAACGCCGTGCCCGAGGGCGTCTCCACCATGGACCTGACCACCGCCTGGTGGCGGGTGGGGGAGGTCGTCTACGGACGCATCGAGTACCGGACGGCGCTGTTCGACCACGCCACCGTCGCCGCCATGGCCGACCGCCTGCTCCAGCTCGTCGAGCAGTTCGCGGAACGCCCCGACGAGCCGCTGCGGCGGCCCGCTCCGCCGCCGCAGGCGCCACCGCCCCCCCTGCTCGGCCACGGTGCCGAAGCCGGCACGGTCGCCGGCGGACCCGTCGACGCGGCGATCCTGGACCGGGTCACCGCCGCGTGGGTCCACGTGCTCGGCGTCGAACGCGCCGACCCCGAAGCGGTGTTCTTCACCAGTGGCGGCACCTCGCTGCTCGCCGTCCGGCTCGCCCACCGGTTGCGCGGCGACGACCTCACCGTCACCCTCAAGGACGTCTTCACCCATCCGACCCCGGCCGGACTCGCCCGCGTCCTCGGCACGCGCCGCGATGCCCCGGCGGACCGCGCGCCGGTCCCACCGGCCGGGCCCCTCGGCCCCGAGCAGGAGATGCTCCTGAGCCGCGGGCTGTCCCGGGTGGAGGACCTCTCGCACAGCCACGTCCTCACCGCGGACCGCCACCTGGACCCGGAGCGCCTGCGCCGGGCGGCCCGGGAGGTGGTCCGCGCCCACCCGACGCTGACCACCACCGTGCGCCCCGACGGCGTCCTCGGCACCCGGCTCGTGCCCGGCGCGGACTGGCACTGGTCGGTGGAGCCCGCCGGCACCGACCCGGAGCGGGTGGTGGACGCCCAGCGGGCGGGCTTCGACCGCGTCACCGGGCCGCTGTTCGCCGTCAGCCTCCTGCCCGGAGCGCCCGACGAGGCGGACCGCGTCGTCCTCAGCGCGAACCACCTGGTCGTCGACGGCATGTCCTGGGACATCCTCATCGCCGACCTGGCCGCCGCCTACCGGGGCCGGCCGCTCGTGGCCGAACGCGCCGGGTACGCCGAACACGCCGCCGTCGTACGGGCACTGGACCCGGCGCCGCACGCCGGGTACTGGCGGGCCCAGCTGAGCGGCACCGGCCACTACCGCTGGCGCCTGGACGGCCCCAACACCTACGCCGGTGAGCGGTCGCTGGAGGTGTCGGTACCGCTGCCGCCCGGCGGCCACGGCACGCTGCGGGCCGCCGCGCTCACCTCCGTCGCCCGCGCGCTGCGGCGCTGGGCACCGCACGACCGGCCGTCGGTGTGGCTGATCGGCCTGGGCCGCGACCCGCTGGCCGCGCTGCCCGACTGGGACCCGGACCGGGCCGTCGGGTTCTACTCGGCCGCCCACCCCTTCCTGGTGCCGCTCACCGGCGGCCCGGCCCGGGACGACCTGCGGGCCACGGCCGCCGCGCTGCGCGGGGTACCCGATTCCGGCAAGACGTTCGGCATGCTGGCCTGCGCCGCCGACCCCGACCTGCGCGCGGAGTTCGCCGCACTGGAACGGCCCCGGGTGATCGTGAACCACCTGGGCGAGCTGGCCGCCCCCGTCGACGGTTCGCACGGCCCCTTCACCGCCTCGACGCAGACCGCCGCCCGCGGCAACGCCGAGGTGGAGCGCGACGTGGACGTGGACGTGGCGGTCGGGGTGCACGACGGCCGCGCCGTGCTGCGCTGGCTGTACAACCCCGACGCCGTCGACCCGGTCGCGGTCCGCACGGCCGCCGAGGCGGCAGCCCGCGAGTTGCGCGGCTTGTTCGAGGCGGCGCAGCAGGACCGAGTCCCGGTCGACGTCCCCGGCACGACAGGGGTCACCGGGGAAACCATGGAACGTCTCTTCGCACGGCTCAGCCGAGAGCGCCGCGGACGACAGGGGGAACAGGCATGACCGAGAGCACCACGACGGCCCTCCGGCACCGCAGCCCGCTCGTGTTCCTGCTGATGGCCCAGTACCTGTCGGCCTTCGGCAACGCCATCACGATCGTGACGGTCCCCCTGTACGTCCTGCACACCACCGGCTCGGCCGTCACCACCGGTCTCGCCGGGTTCATCGGCGCCCTGCCGCTGATCTTCGCGGGCGCTGTCGGCGGCGTCCTGGTCGACCGGTTCGGCGGGCGCAGGCTGAGCGTGCTGTCCGACCTCTCCGCGGGCATCCTGGTGCTGCTCATACCGCTCCTGGACGCCACCGCGGGGCTGCCCATCCCGCTGCTGCTCGCCCTGCTGTTCGCCCGCACGATCGTGGCGACCCCTGCCACCGCCGCCCGGATGACGCTCCTCAAGCCCGTCATCCAAGGCGCCGGGGCCCGGCTGGAGAGCGTGAACTCCTGGTACCAGGCAGCCCCCCGGCTCGGTCTGGTGGCCGGAGCACCCCTGGCCGGCGTGCTGATCGCGGCGAGCGGCTCGGCCGTCGGCATGTACGTCGACGCCGCGACCTTCCTCGTCGCCGCCGCGCTGGTCGCCTTCGCGGTACCGGTCGCCGAGAACAAGAAGTCCCGGGACGACCTGGCGGCCGGGCCCGGCTTCTTCGGCCAGCTGCGCGAAGGCGTGGCGCTCGTCCGCACGATGCCGGTGATCGGCGCGATGACCGCCTTCGTCGTCGTCACCAACTTCCTCGACGACGCCTTCACCCCGCTGTTCCTGCCGGTCTACGCCCAGGACGTCCTGCACAACAGCGCGGCCATGGGGTGGTTCCTCGGCGCCGTCGGCGTCGGCGCCATCGTCGGCACCTTCCTGTACGGCCCGGCCAGCCGGAACATCCTGTCCAACCGCCGCTACACCCTGTTCGGTTGCTTCGCGGCGGTGGCCGTGCTGCGGCTGATGCTCTACTTCGAGCCCGGCGCCGTCGGGGTGACGGTGATCTGCTTCCTGGTCGGGGTGGCCGGCGGACCGCTCAACCCGATGCTCTCGACGGTCATGCTCGAACGCGTCCCCGAGGAACTGCGCGGCCGGGTCTTCGGCCTCACCGGTGCCATGGCCCTCACCTCCGCCCCGCTCGGTGTGCTGACCGCCGGCTGGCTGGTGGACCTGGCCGGGCTGCGCGTGCCGATGCTCTGCTTCGCCCTCGTCTACCTCGTCCTGATCGCCGTCAGCTGGCGGTGGCCCGGCCTGCGCGCCATGGACGAGCGGCCGGGCACCGGAGGGGACCGGGACGGGCCCGCCGCGCCGGAGCAGGACGCGCGGATCGCGCCCGACACGGACCCGGAGCCCACGGCGGGCAGGGGGGCGACGGTCCGATGACCGCAGCGCACCAGTCCGTCGGCGTCCTCGAAGGACGCACAGCGGTGATCACCGGCGCCGCGCGGGGCGCGGGGCGCGCCTGCGCGCTGGCCTTCGCGGCCCAGGGCGCGGACCTGGTCCTGCTCGACGTGGCCGCCCCGGTGCCCGGCGTCCCCTACCCGATGGGCACCGCGAGCCAGCTCGACCACACCGCCGACGCCTGCCGCCGCCACGGCGCCGACGTCCTCACCGCGGCCGTCGATGTCCGGGACCTCGATGCCCTGACCGAGCTGCGTGAGCGGACCCACGACCGGTTCGGCGCGCCGCACGTGCTCGTCAACAACGCGGGCATAGTGGCCCCCTCCGGCCGGCCGGTGCACGAGACGTCGGAGGCGGACTGGCAGCTGATGGTGGACGTCGACCTCGGCGGCGCCTGGCGCGCCACCAAGGTGTTCGCCCCCGCCATGGTGGAACGCCGCTCCGGGGCGATCGTCAACATCGCCTCCACCGCGGGCCTGGTGGGCTACCGCAACTTCGCCGGGTACGTCGCGGCCAAGCACGGACTGGTCGGCCTCACCAAGGCCAGTGCCCTCGACTACGCCTCGTACGGCGTGCGCGTCAACGCGGTGTGCCCCGGCAACATCCGGGACGAACCCGCCATGGAGGGGCGGATGCTCTCCGAGGTCGCCCGGGCGCTCGACGTCCCGCCGGCCGAGCACGAGGAACTGTTCACCGCCGACCAGCCGATGCACAGGCTGGTCGAGCCGGCCGACGTGGCGGCCGCCGCGCTCTGGCTCGCCTGCGACGCCTCCCAACGCGTCACCGGCACCACCCTGACCGTCGACGCGGGCTATTCGGCCCGGTGACGCCCGTGGACACCCCCTCAACGCCCCGTGCCGAACCGCGCGCCGCCTCGGCGACGGAACGCCAGTTCTGGTTCGCCGAGCGCATCGCCCCCGGCGCACCCGCCTGGAGGGTGCTCAGCACCGTGCGCGTCGAAGGCTCCCCGGACCCGACGGCACTCGCCGCGGCAGCGGCACGGGTGGTCACCCGCCACCCGGTGCTGCGGTCGGTCTTCACGCCCGAGGCGGGGGAACTGCGGTGCACGACCGTGCCGCCCGTCGAACCGCCGCTGCTGGAACTCCCCCCGGGCACCGACTTCGACGCCGCCGCCCACGAGCTGGCCCGGACCGGGCTCCTGGACCCCTCCACCGGACGCCACGTCGTCCTCGCGCTCGCCGAGGACGCGCAGGACGCCCCCGGCGCCACCCTGTACGTCCTCACGCACCACCTCGTGTACGACGGGCTGTCCCACGAGGTGTTCACCGCCGACCTCGCCCGGGCCTACGCCCGCGTCGTCGCCGGGGAACCCGAACCGCCGCCGCCCGCCCACCCGGCCCCGCGACCGCCGGACGCCGGACGCCGGGCCGAGCTCGCCGCCTACTGGCGGACGGCGCTCGACGGCGTGCCCGACCTGCCGGGGGACCGCGACGGCCCGACCCAGCGCGAGCTCGCCCGGGCCGAGCTGCACCGCCGTGCCGTCCGGTTCCCCGACGGGGCGGGCGCCGCGGCGCGCGAGACGGGCCGGCGCCTCGCCTGCCCCCCGTTCGCCGTGTTGCTCACTGCGTACGCCCAGGCCCTGCACGACCTGTGCGGGGCCGAGGACTTCTGCATCGGCACCCCGGTGTCCACCCGGACCCCGGACCTCGCGGACGTCATCGGCTGCCTGCTGACCACGTTGCCGGTGCGTGTGCGGCGGCCCGCCGGACCCGCCGCCTGCGAGCGCACCTGGAGGACCGTCACCGACGGTCTGCTCCACATGGACCTGCCGCAGGACGACCTGATCCGCGCGGTGCGCACCCGTCCGGGGCGCCGCATGCCGCTGTACCAGGCCCTGTTCGCGTACGAGAGCTGGCCGCGCCCCGTCCACGCCGCCGGAGGGGTCCGCATGCACACCGAACCCGTGGTGCCGCTCGGCGGGCAGGCCGAGGTCCTGTTCCAGCTGAACGAGCTGCCCGGCCACCGTCTCGGGGGAATGCTGCAAGCCCCGGCCGGCAGCCCCTGGGCAGGGCGGTTGGCAAGGCTGTCGGCCGCCGTCCGGCACCGGCTCGCCCTGCTGACCGGAGCGGAGGGGCGGCACACCGCCGCGGCCCCTCCCGGACCGTTCCGGCCCGCACCCGCGACAACGACCGAGGAGAGCGCCCGATGACGCGAGTGATGTGCCTGCCGTACGCCGGAGCGGGCGCGGGTGTCTACCGCCCTTGGAAGGCCCTGAGCACCGGCAGGGCGCGCGCCACACCCGTTCAGCTCCCGGGACGGGAGGAGGAGTTCTCCCGCCCCTGCTACGCCTCCTTCCACGAGTGCGTCACCGACCTCTCCCGCCGCGTCGCGGAAGCCGCCGCCGGGGAACCCTTCGCGATCTTCGGCCACAGCTTCGGCGGGCTGCTCGCCTTCGAGACCGCCCGCCACCTGTACGACACCGGGGGGCCGCTGCCCGAGCGGCTGATCGTCAGCGGCACGCGCAGCCCCCGCCACCGCGGTTACACCGGTCTCAGCACCGACGACGACGAGGCCGTCAGATCGCTGAAGCAGGACAGCCTGCGCGGCTTCGAGGCACTCGACCACCCCGAACTGCGCGCCCTGCTGCTGCCCGTGCTGCGCGCCGACGCACGGCTCCTGCAGCAGTACAGCGACTACCGGCCCGAGGTGCTCGACCCCCTGCCGATCCCCCTCACCGCGCTGCGCGGCGCATCCGACACGGTGGCCTCCGCGGAAGGGGTCGCCGACTGGAAGACCTTCACCACCGAGGACTACGTCGAAGTGGAGATGCCCGGCGGGCACCTCTACCTGCTGGACTCCATGCCGGAGCTGTGGCGCGTCATCGAGGAGCAGCTGTGACCCTGGCCGACCTCCCCCCGAACCTGCGCGGGGCGAAATACGGGCAGGCCGGCCTCACCCATGCGGGGCTGGGCGAGCTGCACCGCGAGGACCCCGAACTCGCGGGCCTCCTCGACGCGGAGGTCCGCCACCAGGACACCACCCTGGCGATGATCGCGTCCGCCAGCATCGCCGCGCCCTCCGTCCTCGCCGCGAGCGGGTCCGCGCTGTCGAACGTCACCGCCGAGGGCTACCCCGGCGCCCGCTACCACCCCGGCGCGGTCAACTTCGACGAGGTCGAACGGCTCGCCGTGCGGCGCGCCAAGGCCCTGTTCGGGGCGCGCTACGCCAACGTCCAGCCGCACTCGTGCTCCTCCGCCAACCTCGCCGTGCTGGCCGCCCTCGTGCCGCCCGGCGGCACCCTGCTCGGTCTCGACCTGGACGCCGGCGGCCACCTCACCCACGGCTCCCCCGCTTCGGTCACCGGACGGCACTACCGGGCCGTGCACTACGGCCTCGACGCGAGCGGCCGGATCGACTACCGCCGCGTCGCCGAACTCGCCGCCGAACACCGCCCCACCGTGCTGATCGCCGGTGCCAGCGCCTACTCCCGGACCCTCGACTTCGCCCGCTTCCGGGAGATCGCCGACTCGGTCGGCGCCTACCTCCTGGCCGACATCTCGCACATCTCGGGCCTGGTCGCCGCCAACGAGCACCCCAGCCCCGTCGACCACGCGCACATCACCACGACCAGCACCTACAAGCAACTCGGCGGACCGCGGGGCGGGCTCATCCTCAGCGGTCGCGACCACCGGGCCCCCGGTCCCGACGGGCGCACCCCGCTGGACCAGCTGATGCAGCGGGCCGTCTTCCCGCAGCACCAGGGCACCCCCGCCCCCGCGTCGATCGCCGCCAAGGCGCGCGCTTTCGCACTCGCCGCCGAGCCCCTGTTCGCCCGTACCGCGCGGCTCACCGTCTCCGGGGCCCGCGCGCTCGCCGCCGAACTGGCACGCCTGGGCCACGAGGTGCTCACCGGCGGGACCGACAACCACATGGCCCTGATCGACCTGCGCCACAGCCGGCTCACCGGTGTCGTCGCGGAACGGGCGCTGGAGGAGTGCGGGATCCTCGTCAACCGCAACCGCGTCCCGGGCGACGCCCGCCCCCCTCTGATCACCAGCGGCATCCGGCTGGGCTGCAACATCCTCGCCCAGCGCGGCATGGGGCCGGAGCACATGCGCGAGTGCGCGGAGCTGATGCACGCCGTCCTGACCGCGACCACCCCGCTGAGCGACACCGAGTACCGCATCGACCCCTACCGGCGCGTTCGCCTGCGCGAGCACGTCCGGGCGCTGTGCGCCCGCCACCCCCTGCCGCATTCGACCGCCCTGGCCGAAGCCCACAGCGCCCTCCGGACGGGAGCATTCCTGTGAGCCCCGACACCACCACAGTTCCGATGACCTGGCCGGCCGTGCTCATCCGCGCCGACCGACCGCGCCGCGCCGGCGCCGTCCCCCGTGCGACCGGTCTGGTCCGGGACACCCTGGCCGGTGTCGCGCAGGAGGACGGGGCGGCGGCCCACGAACGGCTCACGGCCTGCTTCGCGGCACTGCTGCACCGCCTCACCGGCCAGGACGCGATCGCCCTCGCCACTCCCGACGGCACCATCGGGTACACCGTCGACCCGGACTCCACCGCGGCGGACCTGGCGGCCCGCGGCACCCCCGTGTCGCCCGCCGCCGACCTCGGCACGCCGGTGGTGGCGGTCGCCCACCGCACCGGGTCGCAGGGCACCCCGCCGTTCGAGTGGCACCTCACCCTGAACCGGCAGGGCGACACCTGGACCGCCGAACTGCGCTACGACGAGCGGCTGTTCACGGCGGACACCGCCCGTCGCGTCCTGTCCCACCTGCGCACCCTCACAGCGGGCGCCGTCCGCGCCCCGCGCACACCGGTCTCCCGGCTGGCCCTGCTCACCGCCGAGGAGACGCACCGCGTCCTGACCGAGTGGAACGACACGGCGGCCGACCTGCCGCACGGCACCTGCCTGCACACGGCGTTCGAGGAGAGGACCGCGACCGGCCCCGGCGCACCCGCCGTCGTCGACGGTGCGCGCACCTGGACGTACGGGGAGGTCAACGCGGCCGCCAACCGGCTCGCACACCGGCTCCGGGAAGGGGGCGTGGGGCCCGACGTACGGGTCGGGCTGTGCCTGGAGCGCTCCGCCACCCTGCTCGCCGCCGTGCTGGGCGTCCTGAAGGCCGGTGGCGCCTACGTGCCCCTCGACCCGGACTACCCCGCCCAGCGGCTGAGCGCGATGCTGGACGGCACCTCCTGCGCGGCCGTGGTCACGGACCGGGTCCGGGCTGCCGCGCTGCCCGCCCCGCCACCCGGCACCGACCGACCGGTCGTCCTGGTCGAAGGGCTCCTCGACGGCACCGAGCCCGACCTCGCGGCGCGGCCGGGAACCGACCCCGGACGGATCGCGGGTCCCGACGACCTGTGCTACGTCATCCACACCTCCGGGTCGACGGGCCTGCCCAAACCCATCGCCCTGCGCCACCGCGGCGTGGTGAACAACCTGGCGGACCTCAACTCCCGGTTCGCCGTGGGCCCCTCGGACCGCGTCCTCGCCCTGTCCTCACCGAGCTTCGACATGTCGGTCTACGAATTCCTCGGGATCACCGCGGCCGGCGGCACCGTCGTGGTGCCCGAGGCGGACCGCGCCAAGGACGTGGCGCACTGGGCCCGCCTCTTCGCGCGGCACGACGTCACCGTCTGGAACTCCGCCCCGGCCCTGCTGGAACTGCTCGCGGAACACCTGGAGAACACCGGCGGCACGGCCCTGGGCCGGCTGCGGCTGGTCATGCTCGGGGGCGACTGGGTCCCGGTGTCCTTGCCCGAACGGGTGCGGGCGCTCGCCCCCGACGTCCGCTTCGCGGCCCTCGGCGGTGCCACCGAGGCGTCGATCCACTCCACGATCCACGAGGTCACGGAGACCGACCCGGCCTGGGTCAGCATCCCCTACGGCCGCCCCATGGCCAACCAGCGCGTGTACGTCCTGGACGACGCGTTGCAGCCGGTCCCGCCCGGGGTCGTCGGCGAACTCCACCTGGCCGGCGTCGGTCTGGCCCGCGGCTACCTGGAACGCCCCGACCTCACCGCCGAACGTTTCCTGGACTGGTCCTGCGGTGCCGTGCACGACCGCCTCTACCGGACCGGGGACCTCACCCGCTGGCGCCCGGACGGCGTCCTGGAACTCCTCGGCCGCAAGGACTTCCAGGTCAAGCTGCACGGCCTGCGCGTCGAACTGGGCGAGGTGGAAGCCGTGCTGCGCGCCCACCCCGACGTGAAGGACGCCGTCGTCACGTCCCGGGAGGAACCCCCCGGAACCCGGCGGCTGGTCGGCCACGTCGTCCCCCGCCCCGGTCGGACCCCGCGCCCCGCGGAACTGCGCGCACACCTGGCCGAGGTGCTGCCCTCCTTCATGGTTCCCGCGGCGGTCCTCCTCCTGGACGAGCTGCCCCTCAACCCCAACGGCAAGCTCGACCGCAAGGCCCTCGGCGCCCTCTCGGTGGCCCCCGACGCACCGGGGTCCGGAGCGGCGGCCTTCGAAGCCCCGGTCGGTGCCTGGGAAGAGCACATCGCCGCGGTCTGGCAGGACGTCCTGGACACCGGTCCGGTCGGCCGCGACACCGACTTCTTCGCGCTCGGCGGCGACTCCATGTCCGCGCTGCGCTGCCTGGCCCGCATCGACGACGGCCTGAGCTGGCCCGAGCTGTTCCGCCACCCGACGGTCCGCCGGCTCGCCGCCCACGTCGCCGCCACCGGACGCCCCCCGCTTCCCCGCTGAGCGCCCCCGAATCCCGCGCCCCCCGACTCCCGCGTCCCGCGTCATCCCGCCGAAAGGTGAACCGCGACTTCGCCGTTCTCCGCGACCTCGGCCGCACAACGCCGCGAGACCTCCCGGGGCGGGGAACCCGAGCAGATCGAGAAGGACTCCGAATGCAGAAACCCGCGACCCCGGGGCAGCTCCGCTTCTTCGTGCTCGACGTGCAGCAGCCCCGGCCCGCCATCGTGCACTCCTTGGCCGTTTCCGGAGCGGTGGACATCGACCGGCTGCTGACCGCCGTGCGCGCTGTGCTGCGCGCCCAGCCGGCCTTGCGGGTCTCCCTGCACGTGGAGCCCGAGGGCCTCGTTCAGCGCGTCCACCCGGTGCCCGAGGTCCCGCTCGCCGTGCACCCCCTGCCGGAGGACGAGCAGTCGGCGCACCGGGCCCTCGAACACCACGTGGCCAGGCTCGGCGCCCCCTTCGACCACTCCGGTGCACCGCTGTGCCGGATCACGGTCCTGCACCGCGCCGACCGGGCACACCTGCTCTTCGCCGTGCACCACGGTGTCTTCGACGACGGTTCCGCCCCCGCCCTGCTGTCCTCGCTGACGACCGCCCACGGGCTGGGGCCGGGCGAACTCGCCGACGCCGAGCCGCCCGAGGTCGTCCTGTCCGCCGAACGCCTCGACCTGCTGCGGCGGTTCTGGACGACCACGCTCGAAGAGGCACCGGAGGACTGCGCCCTGCCGCAGCTCACGCCCGGCGCGGACCGCACCCGCGCGTCGCTCACCACGCGGCTGCCCGACACCCTCGTGGACCGGATGTCCCGCCGCGCGGCGGAGACGGGGGCGAGCGCGTTCACCCAGGTGATGAGCGCCCTGGCCTGGGTCGCGGGGTGGTACGGGCGCACCGACGACATCGTCGTCGCCACGGTCAGCGGGGCCGAGCGGGACACCCGCGGCGTCTCGGTCGTCGGTTGTCTGCAGAACACCATCCCGATCCGCGTCGACCTGGCCGGCGCCACCACGGAAGACCTGCTCGACCGCACCCTGGAAGCTCTCTTCGACGCGGTCGAGCACGCTGACCTGCCGATCGAGGACATCCTCGCCGTGACCGGCGCACCGCGCCACCCCGACCGCAAGCCCTTCACCCAGCTGCTGTGCACCCAGGGCGAGCTGCACACCGAGACCGTCGACGCGGCGGGTCTGCGGTGGCGGGTGGAACCGCCCGAGTCCGACCAGGTCGAGTACGACTTGAGCGTCACCCTGCTGCACGCCCCCGACGGCGGGAAGCACCTGGTCGTCGCCCACCCCCGGCCGGCCCTCGACGCCCGCGTCGCGGAGCGCTTCCTGGACCACCTCGTCACGGCCCTCGACGCGCTGACCGCTCCGGAGGCCCGGCCGCTGACCGCGCACGACCTCCTCGGCGCGCGGGAACGCGCCGAACTCGCGGCGCTGACGGGTCCCCCGGTCGCCACCGCGACCGTGCCGGTGCACCACCTCGTCCGGGCCAGGGCGGAGTCCGACCCGGCGGCCGTCGCCGTCCGCAGCGGCACCGGACAACTGGACTACGCCGCCGTGACCGACCGCGTCCGAGCCCTGGCCGCCGCCCTCGTGGCGGCGGGCGTGCGCCCGGGGGACCGGGTCGGGATCCACCTGGACAGCTCACCGGACCTGGTCGTCGCGGTCCTGGCCACCTGGTGGGCGGGTGCCGCCTACGTGCCGCTGGACCCCGACCACCCCGCCGAACGGCTGCGCTACGTCCTGCGCGACGCCGAGCCCGCCGCGCTGATCGCCAGGGCCCCCCTGCTGCCCGGCCTGCGGACACTGGCCCCGGACTCCTCCTCACCGGCCCCGGCGAAGTGGCCGGACGTCGCCGCCGACGCCCCCGCGTACGTCATGTACACCTCCGGGTCCACCGGCCGCCCCAAGGGCGCCGTCGTCCGCCACGACAACCTGTGCGCCCTGTTCGCCGCCTTCGACGCCGAGTTCGCCGACGGCCCCGGCGTGGTCCTGGCAGGCACCAGTCCCTCCTTCGACATCAGTCTCGTCGAGCTGGTCTGGCCGCTGACCAACGGCCGCACGGTGCACGTGACCAGCCACCGCACGGTGCTCCAGGACGTACCGGACCCCGACGGCGCGTTCTACCAGTGCACCCCGTCCGCCGCCCGGCTGCACACCGCCTCCCCGCGGGGGCGCGCGTTCCTCGCCCGGCTCGGCGGCCTCCTGGTCGGGGGCGAGCCGCTCGCCGACGACCTCGCCGACGACCTCGCCGGTCTCGTCCCCGGTCCGGTCCTGAACGGCTACGGACCGACGGAGGCCACCGTGTACACCACGCTGTGGCGGGTCGTCCCCGGCGCACCGGTGCACATCGGCCTGCCGCTGCCGGGCGTGCGCTGCCACGTGGTGGACGCGGGCGGCCGTGACCTGCCACCGGGGTGCCCCGGCGACCTGCTGATCTCGGGCACCGGCGTGGGTGACGGCTACTGGCGGCGCCCGGACCTGACCGCCGAGCGCTTCCCCGCACTGCCCCGTGCCGGTGGCGTCACCGGCTACCACAGCGGCGACGTCGTGTCCTTCACCCCCGGCACCGGCCTCAAGTTCCTCCACCGGGCCGACGAACAGGTCAAGATCCTCGGGCAGCGCGTCGAAACCGGGGAGATCGAGACCACGTTGCGCCGGCGTCCCGGCGTCCGGGACGCCGCCGTCGCCCCGCTGCCGGACCACACCGGCGTCATCGCCTTCCTCGTGCGCGAGGACGACCCCGGAGCGGGCCCGTCGCCCCGCCCGCTGCCCGCCGCCGTCGCGGCGGAGCTGCGGCGCGGCACGGCGGACTGGCTCACCGGGGCCATGCTGCCCACCCAGTGGCACGGCGTGGCCGACCTGCCCCGCTCGCCCAACGGCAAGCTCGACCGGCGGGTCCTCGCCGGCTGGGCCGCCGCGAGTGCCGAGGTGGTGGACCCCGCCGCCCCCGCACTGCCCGGGACGGCCGCTGCCGCGGTCCTGCGGTCCTGGGAGCGGGTCCTGGGCGAACCGGTCACCGACACCGGGGCGACCTTCTTCGAACTCGGCGGCACGTCCTCGGGAATACTCCGGGTGTTGACCCTGCTGCGGTCCCGCTACCCCTCGCTGCACGCGGCGGACCTGTTCCGGTACACCAGGGTGCGGACGTTGGCCGGGTTCCTGGACGGCCTCGACGACGCTCGCCCCGACGGTGCCGGGGCTCCCGCCGGTGGAGGGCGGAACCCGGCACCGGCCGACGCACCGAACGGCTCGCAGCGCGGTGCGCGCCGCGCCCGGGCCCTGAGCGGCTGGGCGGGCCGGTCCCGCCGCTGACCACCCCGACGGCTCCCCGTGCCGCAGTCCCCGGGGCGCGCCCCCTCCCTCCTCCCGCACTCCCCTGGAGTCACGATGACGATCGCCGTGATGTGCCTGCCCTACGCCGGAGGTGGGGCCGGGGTCTTCCGGCCGTGGCAGAACCAGCCCGGCCTGCCGTTCCGGGTCGTTCCGGTCCAGCTGCCGGGACGGGACGAGTGGTTCGTCCGGGAACCCTGCACCACCATGGCGGCTGCCGCCCGCGTCTGCGCCGACCAGGTCCGGGAAGCGGCGGGAACCGGTCCGTTCGCCGTGTTCGGGCACAGCTTCGGCGCGCTGCTCGCGTACGAGACGACCCGGCTGCTCGCCGCCGACGGAGCGCGGCTGCCCGAGCGCCTGGTGGTCAGCGGGGCGGCGGCGCCCGACGTGGCCCGCCCCCGGATGGACGGCGCCCTGCTGGACGACGACGCGTTCGTCGCGCGACTGCGCGGGCTCGTGGGCTACGACCACGAAGCCTGGCACGAGCCGGAGCTGCGAGAACTGCTGCTCCCGGCGCTCCGCGCCGACCTGGAGGTCCAGGACGGCTACGCCCCTCCACCCGGCGGCCCGTTGACCGTGCCGGTGAGCGTCCTGCGCGGCACCGAGGACGAACTGGTGCCGTACGAGGACGCGGCTCGCTGGGCCGAGCACACCTCCGCCGAGACCACCGTGGTGGACGTGCCGGGCGGCCACATGTACTTCACCCAGGACTGGCCGCTGTTCTGGAAGACGCTCGGCGCGCTGGTGGAGGCCCCCGGGTGAAGGCCCGCGGCACGCGGGAGGGCCGGTGGGCTCCCGGTTCCCCGATCACCCGCCAGGACAGCTCGCCGGAGCCCGGCACCGGCAACCAGGCCA